>JAQGOX010000079.1 GCA_028293365.1 Verrucomicrobiales bacterium
GGCGATGAAGCCTTTAAGTTCCTTAATTTCGTCCTGCAAAGTATCCATATACGATCAGAAAAAATTTAAAATATTTGGAGTCGGGGAACCGCCGCCGGGTGGGGGCACCCGGCCTACAGGCGACAAATGCTTTGGAGTTTTCATCGAGTGATGGAAGGAGAGACGCTTCGATCGTAATCCGTCAGGACTGATGCGGCGCTTTCCCAGTCGGCGGTGGTGCGTTGGATATCATCCATGACCTGGGAGAGTTCGCGGTTGATGGCCACGGCGGCACCGGGTTTTTCGTAGGTCTCAGGTTTTTCCAGATCAGCGGTGAGCTGCGTTTGACGTTGCTCCAGCTTGCCTATGTCCTTTTCGAGTTGAGTGACACGTTCCTGCAAGACTTTGCGTTCGCGGGATTTCGCCTGGCGTTGCTCGGCTTCGAGACGTTTTTGCTCCTTGGTTCTTGCTGGAACGGGCGGTTGCGGGGCGCGGGGACTGGGCGCTTCAGGGGCGAGGGGTGGTTGTCCGGCGGAAGTGAGCGCGGCACGTCCGGATACCTGGGAGGTCTTATCCAGGAAGTATTGATAATCGCCGGCGTAATTCGTGAGTTTGCCCGCGTTCACATGAATGACGTGGGTCGCGATTTGCCGGATGAAATAGACGTCATGGCTGATGAATATGAGGGTGCCCTCGTATTGCTTCAGTGCGCCAATCAGTGAATCAATGCTCGCCATGTCCAGGTGAGTGGTTGGTTCGTCCATCAACAGCAGGTTGGGGGGATCGAGCAATAGCTTGACCAGCGCGAGCCGGCTTTTCTCGCCGCCGCTAAGCACTTTGACTTTTTTGAAAACATCGTCCCCGCGGAAAAGGAAGCTGCCGAGAATCGTGCGGACCAGTTGCTCCGTGACTCGCTGCGGCGTGTCGTTGCCTTCTTCGAGCACGGTGCGGTCTGGCTTGAGGGTGTCTCCGCGGTACTGTGCGAAGTACCCTTCCTTTACATTATGACCCAGAGTGCGGACGCCGGATTGGATTTCGACTACGCCCGCGAGAATCTTAAGCAAGGTCGATTTACCCGCGCCGTTGGGGCCAACCAAAACGATGCGCTGGCCGCGTTCGGCCACGAAATTCATTCCCGCATAGACGACGTTCTTGCCGTAGGCCTGGTGAATATTCTCCAGGCTGACGACTTTGAGGCCGGAACGCTGGGGTTGCGGAAAGCTGAAGCTGATCGTTTTTTCCTCTGAAGCAGGCGCTTCGATCTTCTCCATGCGCTCGATCTGCTTGAGCTTGCTTTGGGCCTGGGCCGCTTTGGTGTTTTTGGCCCGGAAACGAACCACGAAGTCCATCAAGTGCGCGATTTCGCGCTGCTGGTTTTTATAGGCAGCCAGTTGCTGAATTTCGGCTGCTTCACGCTGAACCAGATAGGCGTCGTAATTGCCTTTGTACTGGAAAAGCTTTTGCTGACGGATTTCGAAGATGCCACTGACCAATTGATTCAGGAACTCGCGATCATGCGAAATCATGAGGATCGCGCCAGGATAGTCCTTGAGGTACTCCTGGAACCAAAGCAAGGCTTCGAGGTCGAGATGGTTGGTCGGTTCGTCGAGCATCAGCAGATCTGGCTCCTGGACGAGCAATCGAGCCAAATGCGCGCGCATGACCCAGCCACCGCTCAGTTCGCGGCAGAGGCGGCTTGAGTCGCGTTCGCGGAAACCGAGACCGGCCATGATCTTTTTGGCTTTGGATTCCAATTGGAAGCCGCCGAGTTCATCGAACCGCGACCGAGCAAAATGGTAATCTTCGCTGCCTTCTCCCTGGCCGTCGGCGCCGAACTTCAAGGCGCGCTGCAAAGCGACCATTTCTTCGGAGATCGCCATGGCGAGTTCGAGCACGGTTTCGTCTCCGGCGGGAGCGCTTTCCTGGGGGAGGAAGCCGACCACGACGCCGCGTTGGAGAGAAACCTCGCCTTCGTCGGGGACGTCGTCGCGGAGAATCAATTTGAACAGGGTGGATTTGCCGGCGCCGTTGGGGCCGACGAGGCCAATGCGGTCCTCACGGTTCACCTGGAGTGAAACGTTCTCAAACAGCGGCCGCCCGCTGAACACTTTGCTAATTCCTGATATGGTCAACATGAAAAGTCGAGTACAGTGCAGCCCAGAGGCCAGTAATGCAAGCGCGGCGATTTAGGAAAAAAACGACAGGTTAATTGAGAGTTTTGGGATAATTGATGCGGGTGGGTATTAGCTGCTTGCTGCGATTCGTAGAACTCGGGTCCGGGTGATATCCTGAGAGTGTGACCTTTGGATCGGGGTTTGGAGGCTTCGTGACATGTGGGTTCCAAGAAAAAAGAGTGTGTGTTAGTGTGCGGCAGTGTGTGTTACCGTGATTTTGGATCGAGCGAACGGGTGGGTTCGGCTTTGAGTTGCAGATTTTTAGTCAGAAAGATAGGGGCAGAAATATGGGGAAGGGGATTTGGGATGGGTATAGTCCCCATGGTTCTGCCAATGGGTTCGGTCTGAAAAAAAAGAATTTTTTTTTGCGTGTTTATTGTGTTTTTCGTGGGATTCTGCGTGTCCGTTGCGTGTTTTGTTCGTGTTTCGGCTTTGTGCGTTTTCGGCTCGTTGAATTCAGCACGATAATTTTTATTTTTCTATTTTCGTGTTTTGTTGAAATTGCGGGCGAAAATCGTGTTTTTGGCGAAAGGAAATCGTGTCTGGAACGTTTTTTCGTGTTCGCTACGGATGCAGAGTGGGCGGTTGGGTCAGGAGCGCCGGGTGTGGCACCCGGCCTACGACTTTTTACTTTACGGGAGATAGCGAAGAACGGGGGGCCGGGGTTCCGTAAATTTGAGAGTGTCGTTACCACGTGGAACGTGGCAAGCGGTTCCACTACTACAAATGATTGATGGGTAGCCTGGTGCGGAGCTGGCGCTGGGCATATGTTTTCATTGCCGCGGTGCGGCAGCGTCTTTCGTGTGGCTGGCCAGCGATCTCGAAAGCAGTCACGGCACCCATACCGGAACTGGCGGGATCGGCGGTCGGGGCCGATTTCATTTCTATGGCGACCGAGTGACCTCGGTCGGGGGCAACACTCATGTGTTGCTTTAGGTAAATATTATAGACTGGTGTCTATTTGTCAATGCTGGTTTTAAATCTCGTTCTGTGTTATTTGAAGGTCATTGCGCTACCCACCAAAAACGTGGAACGAAACACGAATAGGATCGAGAGAGCAAAACCACTGCGTAGAACTTCCGTGCATACCGCGGTCTCGACACATTGATTGCCTGGAGGCAAAATCTGCAAATGAAACCTTCGCTCTTACTTCCTGGGATCGTTTTCTTCTTCGTATTCTGCCTTTCTGAGGTGCAAGGTGCAAGCGACGCTCAAGACGACCGCCCGCTGCGGAATGCGGACGATTTTCGCAGATACATGAGCGAGCTTTCGAACTGGGGGCGGTGGGGCAAAGAGGATCAGTTGGGCGCTTTAAACCTGGTGACCGCACAGAAGCGAAGAGATTCCCTTGCGCTGGTGAAGGAAGGGGTTTCAGTTTCTCTGGCGCGTGACGTGGAGAAAGAAAAGGCGGAGGACAACGGTTCGCCATTTGTGCATGTGATGGACCGAACCGGAACTAACAACACCGGCTTCTCATGCGCGGATACTTTCAAGGTTTCGTACCACGGAATGGCGCATACTCATATCGACAGTCTATGCCATATGTTTTACGAGGGAAAAATGTACAATGGTTTTCCTCAAACCGACGTGACCAGCGCCGGCGCTCAGAAGCTTGGGATTCAAAACCTGAAAAAGGGGATTATCACGCGCGCGGTTTTAATCGATTTGCCGTGGTTGCGCGGCGTTCAATATCTTGAACCTGGAACGCCGATTTATCCTGCTGACCTCGATCTCTGGGAAAAGAAGACCGGAATCAAAGTGGAAGCTGGTGATGTTGTTC
>JAQGOX010000904.1 GCA_028293365.1 Verrucomicrobiales bacterium
TTGATAATCCGGATCAGGGACAAAAAGGGATGCCGATCAATGCGCTTCTCTTTAACAATCCCGATGTCAGGCTGGAAATCGATCAATTTGGAACCTCCTATCTCGGTAAACTCAGCACCGACCTGAATCAAATCGATGGCGCGTTCGAGGAAGGCCCAGGGGGACGGCCGATAGCGGTGGTATTCAAGCGCTCGCACGAGCCCGATCTTCCGGAGCCGGTTAAAACGTTTACCTTCGCTAAAGATGAACCGAGGGACATCCGCGGCTATTGGAAAGGTTCCCTTGAGCCGATGCCGGGCATGAAAATGACCGTCGCGCTGAATATTGGACGCATTCCGGACGGCACATTTCGCGCCACCATGGATATTTTTGACCAGGGCGCCAAGGATATCCCTGCCGTTTCGGCAACCTTTACGAATGGCGATGCGCGCCTTGAATGGTCAGCGTTTCAAACGGTATTCGATGCCAAACTGAGCGATGATGGAAAAAACCTGGCTGGAGGCTGGAAAGGAGGAGGCCGGAGTAATTATGTCAGCTTCGTCCGGCTCGACGCTCCCGCCACCATCCTTCCGAAGGATATATCCTTCACTCCCGAGAAATCAAAACCGGACGATGTTCGTGGATATTGGCTCGGCACACTAGAGGTACCTGGTCGCAAACTTCGCCTGGCTCTTAAAGTAGGGAAAGTCCCCGACGGCAGCTATGCTGGAACCCTCGCCAGCCTCGATCAGGGTGGTCAGGAAATTCCAATGACCAGTGCAGCGGTTACTCCTGAAAAAGTGGTTTTCGAATGGAAAGGAATGCGCGGAAAATTTGAGGCCAAGATAAACGGCGACGGCACTCTGCTGGATGGCACCTGGGAACAGTTCGGAAATCCGCTGCCTCTCAAAATGGAACGAACTCCCCCGCCCGAAGAAGGAAAGAAATCATAAGCAGCGGCTAAAACTTTGCTCCATATACTATGAACAAATTCTTTTCCTCAAAATCAATTCTCTGCGGGTGCCTGGCGCTATCGCTCGCCGCCACCGCCCTTACGGCTGCTCCATCTAAAGCCAAAAACAAGGCGAACACCTCCAAAAAAACAGTTGCGGCGGGCAAGCTGTTTGGTGGCACAGAGGTATTGCGCATCAAAATTGAGATTGCCGAAGCCGACATTGAAATACTTAAAAAGTATCAATGGGACGAGGGAGGTCCCGAAAAGAAACGAGAATCGGTCAAAGCCACTGTTCGGGATGGGCTCAATGTTTACACCAACGTCGCGGTGCATTTAAAAGGTGCAGCCGGAAGTTTTCGACCGATTACTGACAACCCGGCAATGACGTTGAATTTCGATAAGTTTGTGGATGGCCAGCGGTTTCATGGGCTCACGAAGGTCAGCCTGAACAATTCCGTGCAGGACTCCACGTTCGTGAGCGAACAGTTTTCCCGCGAAATGTTTTTGAAGTCAGGCGTCCCCACTCCGCGTGCAACCCAGGCGACCGTCGAATTGAACGGGCGCGACCTTGGCCTTTATGTCCTGGTTGAAGGTTTCAACAAACAATTCCTCAAAAACCATTTCAAGGATGCGGACGGCAATCTCTACGACGGCGGTTTCGTCAAAGATATCGACCGCGACCTTTCTGTGAACGCCGGAGTGAATCCTAAAGATCAATCCGATCGCATTGCGCTCGTGGAAGCAGCGGCGGAACCGAATCTGACCAATCGTCTGGCCCGACTCCAAAAGACCCTGGATGTGGACCGATTCCTCAGCTTCATGGCAATGGATGTTATGTTGTGGGATTGGGACGGCTATCCGATGAATAAAAACAACTGGCGCCTTTACCACGACCCAAGTACGGGCAAAATGATTTTTATACCGCATGGGCTCGACCAAATGTTTTGGAAACCCAAAGGATCAATCCTTCCGCGCATGAATGGCCTTGTGGCCAAATCAGTCCTGGAAATCCCCGAACTCCGCGCCCAGTACTTTGACCGGCTCAAAACCCTGCGGTCGACCGTTTTCAAAGCTGAAGCGATGACCAATCGTGTTCAGGAAATTTCGGCAAAGATTGCGCCCATCCTGAAAGAAAAAGATTCCGAAAAAGCCAAAGAACAGCAAAAAGCCGTCGCCGATTTTTGTGATGCGATTGTGCGACGCGGCCGCAGCATCGACGAACAACTCTCCACCCCAATCACAGCCGCCACCTTCGCTTCGGACGGCACGATGACGCCATCCAAATGGGAGTCGAAATCCGACTTTGGCCATCCGGCACTGACCCGCGAAAAAGTTGATGGCAAAGAGGTGTTGAAACTGGGTGCCAGCTCCGGAAGCAGCGTTGGCACCTGGAGAACCAAACTCTGGCTCGAAAAAGGGCGCTACCAAATCGAGGGCAAGGTCAAAGCAAACGCTATCGTGCCCGATCTTGGCGACACCCGCGGCGGCACCGGTCTTCGGCTCGCGAATGGTGGCGTCGACAAATATGTGCAAACAACTTCGGATTGGACCACCGTCAAAAACGAATTCTCGGTAAACGATGCGCTGGGTGAGGTGGAGCTTCTCTGCGAATTCCGGGGAGCCGAAGGCACTGCCTGGTTCGATTCCGAATCGATCAAATTAAGCCGTTTACCTCCAAATAAATAACGTGAGTTTCCTTGGCATGAACGTTGTGAAGCGCGCCTGCACGCGCCTGGCTCGCTTCCTCGTCCTTTTTCTGATCTCGGTGCGCCCACTATTTGCGGCCGACTCTGTCGCTGCGGCCAAGCCGGATGCTGCTGGAGCTGACGAACCTTCCCTGGCGGCCTGGAAAGCTGCCTGCGACCGGCTTCCGTCGAATCGTTCGTTGCACGGCAATCTCGCCCCAAGGGAACTTCTACCGCTACCGAAATTCAGCAATTTCGATATCGCCCTAACCGCATTTATTGAACGATCCAAAACGGGCGCGCTCGCACAGGCTTCAAACTGGATCGGGGGCCGGGTGCCTTCAGACGGATTTCTCGACTCCACGAGAGCGTACTTTTCAAAAGCAATTAGTCCTTTAAAATCGGCCATTCCCTTCCAACCCTTCGCCCAAAAACTGGATGTTCCATCCGGAAGCGAGATCTTCTATCACGCTGATTTCCACGGCGATATCCATTCGTTGCTCCGCGATCTGACCTGGTTGAATACGCATGGTTACCTGAGTGGATTCAAGGCGGCCCGGCCGAATTTCTATATGATCTTCCTGGGTGATTACACCGATCGCGGCGCGTTTGGCATTGAAGTGCTCTACACGCTCTTTCGCTTGAAAACCGCGAACCCGGACCAAGTCTTCCTGGCGCGCGGCAACCATGAAGAGATCAGTCTTCAGTCTCGTTATGGTTTTGCTCAGGAAGCTCGGGCCAAATATGGATCCGCCTTCGATTTCGAAAAAATGTTTCGCGCCTATGATTTTCTTCCCGTCGTTATCTACGCGGGTTCCGGTGGTAATTACATACAGTGCAATCATGGCGGAATGGAACCTGGGTTTTCACCAGGGAAATTACTCGGAGGCAGCACCCCTCTTTCTTTCCAGTTGATTGGTAACTTGTACCAGCAGCAATTCCTGGCAGCCCATCAGGGCTGGATTACCGATCCGGATTCATCCGATCGAGCGTCAAAAGTACTTCGCGATTTCAAGCCCGAAGATCCAATCAATCCTTCAACACTCGGATTTATGTGGAATGACTTTTCCCTCCTGGCGTCCGAAGCGCAATTCGAGATCGACCCTGGGCGCGCTTTTGTCTTCGGCCAGGGCACTACTGGATATCTTTTGGAAGCAGCAGGCACGGCGGGTCAAAAAGTGCAGGCTGTCTTTCGAGGTCACCAGCAATCCCCGACACTCAATCCGATGATGCGCCGGCTGGTCGCGAGCCATGGCGTCTTCCGGCACTGGCAAGCCAATGATTCATCCGCCCTTCGCAACGCCGCAATCAGCGCCCTGGAAAAGGTTCTCGAACACGATGAAATCCGCCCAATTCCGCCCGGCTCCGTTTGGACATTTAATGTCAGCCCAGACAGCTATTACGGCGAAGGCTGCGGTTACACCTTTGATTCATTCGGTATTTTGAAAACCGCAACCGCGTTCCCGGAGTGGCGTCTCCAGGTCGTTAACGTTCCGGTTGTGCCATAAGTCGGCACGGGGACTCAGTGAAATACCGCAGCCGTTCTTCATTCAGACCGAGAGTTTGGAGGGTTTGACTCGGGCTCATCATTGGTTACGTTTAAGAGCAAATTGCCTTGTCAGGCTGGATTATTCGTGAAGATAGCGAACTCGGATTTAGTGAAACAGGAAAGAGCGGGATTCACCCTTGTGGAACTGCTGGTCGTTATCGCTATCATCGCAATCCTCGCGAGCCTTCTGATTCCGGCGCTGTCGCAGGCAAAAGCCAAAGCTCAGTCGACCCGCTGCCTGAATAACCTGAAACAAATTGGTATCGCGACCTTGATTTACGCGGGCGATAATAAGGACTCCGTTCAGATCGACTTCCCTCTGCAAAAAGATATCACCTGGGGAACAGTAATCAGCACGAATAGAAACCTGGGTTCGCTCGACCTTTTCGTTTGCCCCACCTATTCGCCTAAGCGATTTACCAACTGGGTCAAAATTTACGGTGTTCGACAGGACGCTCCACCCGGGTATTTAACCGGAATGTTCAAGGAGATTTTAAAGATCGACGCGATCGCACAACCGACCGAATACCTTCACGTCGCCGATACCACCAGCCGGGGCCGCGGCGGGATCGGTGCGGAGCAATATTACAACTTCCGATTCGATTCCGATAAGCAGATTCACGCCCGCCATAGCGGCAAGGCCAACGGTCTATTTATCGATGGCCATGTGGAAACATGCAATCGCCATCGACTCGAAGCGCTGGGAATATCCGCCCTGTACGGTTTGGATGCGATACCCGCCTATTTTTAGGGGCTCCATTTCATGAAAACGTTTGGTGCAAGGCTCATTGGTCTTCCATCGAATCAGGGTCCTGATCGAATCGTGGCGAGATCCCCAATTGAAATTCGCTTTGCTCCTGCCGGACTGGCGATTATTCGGAAATTCAGAGAGCATTCGCAACGCTTTCAAGTCTGAGAAAATGGTCGTTGCGTTGGTAAACCAGCCCGATCTGCCGGTTGAATCAAAATCAAACGATCGTGACTATCAATGGATTTTTGATGAGCATTTTCTGCTCATCACCGGAGCCAATTGCGCTGAACTCATGAACCGGTATCGCAAGCTGTACGGATCTGGGATCAAAGCGGCGGCTTGACCAGCCGGACTCGGAAGAAGGCGGTGTCGCCGGGACTCGCAGGGACCGTAGCCTCATGATCGATAGATGCCTCTGTGAGAGCAGAAAACTTTGGGTCATTCAATGTATCCGATCTTTCCACCACGTACCAGCTTACGGAAGCGGCTTCGCCGGAGGTCATATCAAGAACCTCCGCCGCCGGTCCATCCCATTTGATTTTTATAGTCTTATCAGAACCAAGAGTGGCGCTGGTGATTTGCGGAGAAGGATGGTAGGTAATAAATCCGCGCACCGAAATATTTGCCTGCCACCAATCGCCGTTCCAAAGACTCATTGTGTAATCACCGCTGCCGCCCCAGCTCGTTTTATAGCGCACCCGGTTGTTTCCCTCATCATCCACGTAATACCCATAGGCGAGCATGCCGTGGATTTCAGGATTCGCACGACTCATTCCTGGCAGATTTCGAAAGAACTCGTCCGGATTTTGCATGCAAATAACAACTGGGTAGCCGGCGTCAATCTCGGCTTTCATATCCTGGAAAGAGAAACCGGTTCCTGAGGGGACATGCGGGTTGAAATCGGCGAGTTGGGAAACAACTTCGCAGTCTCTCCCTTTATATTGGGTCCAGGCGCGTAACCCAGAAGGTACGTCGCGAATGGGTGGACCACTCACGGCAGGAGGAACATAATTCGTGCGCTTTGCTCCGCTGGCATCCCAAAAGATTACAGCGAACGCGTCGATATTTCCGTCACACTCACCATTAAGATTCGTCCACTTGTTTTGGCTTACCCCCATGAAATCGCCAATGCAGTCGGGCGTATGTTCCTGCCGACCTGCAGTGATATAGGGGTCCGGAATCGTGCTCTCATAGCTGAATGAGTAATCGTCATTGTAGGAGAGCCAGTAATCGTCGATATGGCCAAATTTATCCGCAGGCCGCCCATCGACGCCGGCTTTCGACGCCCAAAGCGAACGGATTCCACCATTTGCGCCGTTGCTGTCCAACGGGGCAATACCGCCAGCGGTCGGGCCGGTGTAAAAGTTGGGAAGTCCGTGGCGGTCCCAGTATCCGATCAAATTTCCGGAGGCGGTGCAAAAACACCCCGCGTACCAGCTATAGTCGGGAACACCAGTGATCATTACATTTTGGGCGCCTGAAGCCGCAGGTACCATCGCGCACGATGCCATTAAAAGAGAAACGGAAAGTTTTCTGCCGAAGGCGTTGAAAAAAATCTTTTGCATAACCGACCTGAAAGTTGAACGGAAGCTACAGTCAAACGCGCAAAATATCCAGTTTTGAATCTACCGGCTCGAAGTCGGATTCAAGGCCTGGAAGAGCCGCCTTTAACGTTAATTATTTCCTATTCTTTGGTTTAGGCCGACCGGGATTTGGCAAAGCGCCAGGCGAAGGCCTACAAAATGCGTTCCGGAGGCGGGAGCCATCATGAAGCGGTTCGCCGAACGGGCATATTGGGCTTCATTATTCCAACCACCCCCACGGAACACCTTGAATTTGCCCTGCGGAGGGCCCACGGGGTTCGTGGAGTCCGATTGCGGATAGAGAGCAAACCAATCCTGGCACCATTCCCACACGTTGCCGTGAATATCATACAGACCCAACGAACTGGGGAGCTTCTGGCCGATGGGATGCGTTGTGCTGTCACTGTTTTCGGCAGTCCAGGCGTACTGATCGGCTTTTGACTGATCGTCTCCGAAATTGAACAGATTGGTTGTCCCTCCACGGCATCCGAATTCCCATTCAGCTTCGGTCGGCAGCCTGTATTCCCATTCCGGAGGCAGATGGCCTGCTTCGCGTTCGCGTTTGGTGATCGCCGCACAATACTCCACCGCATGCAGGTAACTTACTTTCTCGACAGGTCGGTTCAGGTCACCGGGGAAATAGCTCGGATTGGTTCGCATCACTTGAAGGTATTCTCCCTGGGTAACTTCGAATTTTCCGAGCCAATATTCATTCGTCAGCGTAACCAGGTGTTTCATTCGAATAAAAGTTCCAGGTTTGATTAGAACCATATTCGTCAACGCGAGAAGTTTGGGGATGGGCGGTAAAACCGGTTTGTCCGTGGAAGTGATCTCACGACCTCGATCGCAGCCTACAAAGAGCAAGAATAACAGCAATGCTATCGCGGCATTGCTTGTAGCGCGGTTCGGTAAACAATTTTCGGGCGTTCTCGGATGTGACATGAGGGTCTTTTGAGAGGATACTGAATACAACGCACTTTGCCAATCGGATTGCCTTTCCAGGAAAAGCAAATTATGAATGGGTTCGCGTTCGATGTGCTCAAGAATCCTAACTCTGGAAAAATAATGCGGCTCTTCGTGAGATTGAGCGATCGACAATTTTCCGCCACTCATGGCTGCTTTCGTTTCATTATTCGTCGAATCGCAATGGGGGTGGTGTATGCTCAATTATTAATTGTCGCGGAAATTTTTCTCCCAACCACGAACGGGGCGATAAAAGCGCTTCAGGATGGTTATCACGTTTTTCCGGGGGACAATATTCAGGATGCATTGGACCTTGCGGGCAAGAGCACCAACAAGATTGTCAAGGTTCATGCGGGAGAGTATCGGCCTGACAGCAAGCGCCAGGCCCTGCTCTGGTTTAACAAACAACACGATGGGATCCGACTGGAAGCGGACGGAGCTGTGACCTTGACTGCGGCTAACCCAGAGCTATCCAAGCCGACGGACCCAGGATTTCCTGCGGTAGTGAATCATGTCGTTTATTTTGGTGATGGTATCTCCTCGAACACGTTCATTAAAGGATTTCGGATCACGGGTGCAAACAGTTTTCTTACGAGGGAAGGGACTCAAAAGATGGAGCCTGACCGAACGATTCGCAAGAATTGGTTTTTCTATGCTGATGGCGGAGCGATAAAAATATTTGGACGATCCTACCCTGCAATTCAGAATGTAGAGGTCGTCGATAATTTTACCAGTCCGTGCGGAGCCGGAATCTCGATTCAACATCAGGGCCATAACCAAAATGCGGTTTCAATTGAAAACTGCCTGTTTTTTAGAAACAGGACTCAGGTGACCGGTGCGGCGATCGATCTCCTCGCCGGCAGTGCGGCGCGCATTATCAATTGCTTGTTTGTGGGAAATGTTTCCAATACTGGAGAAGATGTCGTTGCGAAAAGCTCGGGGGAGCGGCCATTTGTTAATAGCGGAGTCCTCACGATTTTTCAGAACTCTCGAGCGGAAGTGCGGAACTGCACATTCACGGGCAACCGCAACGGTGTTGACGACATGGGAGGGGCAAGTGTTTACAGCAACTGCATCTTTTCTAACAATCAGTTGGACGGTGGATTGAAGCAATTGCCACGTTATGAACTGGCCGTTAACGGAGGAATCAGGGATGTTTCCGGATGTTTTATCAATGGCACGATTCACGATATCGGCCACGTCGTGTCACCGGAAAAGAACACTTTGAATTCCCCCGATCCTAAATTCGATAAGAACTTTGTTCCACAATCTCCCGAATACGCGGCCGCGGGATATCGCCAACCTTCGAGCCCGTAAGCGCTCAAAATATCAGCGAACCTCCGTGAGCTTTAGGACCGTGTTCAAAGCAACCCCTTCTGAGAGAGTCTGTTTTTTTCCCGAAGGCCAGAGCACTTCAATAAGGTCAATTTTATCTGAGTCTCCCAGGCCGAAATAAAGTGGCAGTGAACTTTGGGACAGATATCCGGATTTTCCGTCGTTATAACGAGTGTAGGTGGTCGGCCCACAATGAACTTTGACCGTGGCCCCGAGACCATCGCGGTTGGACGTTGTGCCAACCAATTTAATTTTCAGAAAATGGATTTTTTTATGCTCCGCCAAATTGCTTATCAGCACCTGGGGATGATCGTTCCACTCGTTTGTCACGATATCAAGGTCGCCGTCGTCATCGATATCGAACACAGCCGAGGAGCGCGAGCTGGTCGAACCGATTACTGTTACAATGCCTGACAGGTCGCGGCAGAGCGGATTCTTTTTATCTTCGCCTGAACAATCGAGGTCAAAGAAGCTTTTTTCAATCCGGCCGTTCTTTCGTGGTTCGACACCGAGCACGAACTCGCTGTCAACAAAGCGCGCGCCATTTTCATTGAGCAGCACGGAATTGATTGCATACCGCAGCGGATAGCCCATGCCGGCGGTGACAAATACATCTTCATAGCCGTCGGCGTTCAAGTCTGCGACGCTGATGCCCCAGGGCCAGTAGGTCTCAGCACCGATCTTTCCTGAAATCTCCACGTATTTTCCATTACCTTGATTTTGATAGAAGGCGTTTCCGAGAATGTTATTAGTGGCACGTCTCAGGGCAGCAGGAGTCCATTCAACGGAACACCACGCGTCACTTTTTTGTTTTTCGAAAACGGCGCTGAAATCATTGTTTCCGTCGCGAATCTGCGCACCGGTCATATCGGAATGCATGTCAGTGACATACAGATCCATCAGTCCATCCAGATTGAAATCGAAAAATTTTACCCCCATCGCTCCCCAGGGGGTCTTCGGAAAATAAGATGCCGTTTTTTCGATAAACCGAGTGCCGTGATCGTTTTCATAATATTTGTCATCACCCGACATGCTCAGTACATACAAGTCTGGATAACCATCCTGATTCAAATCGCAAAATGTCGCGTCCCCACTCCAACCGCGGTGTTCCAGCCCTGTTTTTTTCGAGACATCCTCAAATTTTCCGTTTCCGAGGTTTTTATAAAGAATGCTTTGCTCACTTCGAAGGGGATAAAGCCATCCTGAAAAAGCGTCTCTCCGCCCGCGATAAAAACCGCCTCGGCCTTTTGTGTTTGTTGTGTAAACGCCCACGTTAGTAACGAACAAATCCAGCAGCCCGTCATTGTCGAAGTCAAAAAACACCGCGCCAGAGGAATGCAGTTGACGTGGGAGGGCCAAGCCCGAATCTGCCGTGACGTCCACAAATTTTCCATTTCCGAGATTTTTAAAAAGAAAATTCCCCATTTTCACGGTCGTTACGTAAAGGTCTGGCAATCCGTCATTGTCGATGTCCGCAAACGATGCGGTAACGCAGATTTTATCCTCCAGCCCGACACCCGCATGAGCGGTGATGTTTTCAAATTTTCCTTGTCCAAGATTCCGCCAAAGTTGATTGCCGCCGAGTTGATTGACAAAAAAGAGGTCGGTCCGACCGTCCGCATCGACATCGGCTACTGCGAGGCCGTTCCCATGGTCATAGTGAACAGCCAGGTAGTTTTTGGAGGCATCGTCCACGGGACGTTGTTCAAATGTGATGCCGCTTTCTTCGTAATGATCCGTGAATTGGAAGTCGTGAAATGCTTTCCAGGTCTTTGCGGCCTGGATTTGCTTCTGTTTATTCTCCTCCAGAATTCGCAACGTGTTTGTATTTCCGTAAGGATTGATCACTTGCTTTCGGACCGGGCCTTCAGCTCCCAACGACAATTGAATTGTGGATACTATCAATAGCAGCATTGCACACGTCGGTTTGCAGAGGAGAGATTCTATTTTCACAGGTTTAGTTGATTTAAACTGAAATCCTTACTTTGAGCTATCGTTAAAGTCCACGTTCAGGTTCCAGACGTTCTTTTCCAGGGCGACAATTTGTTCCTTCCCCCCCGGCCAGCGAATCCAGAGCGAAACAGGCGGTTCAGCCAATCCGAGCACCTGAACCGCGGCGTCCTGGGACCAGTATCCGGAACCCGCCTGGACAATACGGCACGGCCCCTTGCGTTCCCCAGAGTATAAGAGGCGCATCTCGGCACCCACTGCATCCGGATTTTCCTTCCTTCCATTTAATTTGACCCGCAATCCACGTTTAGCCCGTGCATTCAGATAGAGCCAGGTTGCCGCTCCGTTCTGCGACACCGCCAGGTCTACCCGGCCGTCGTGGTTAAAATCCCCGAGCGCCGCCCCTCTTTGCTCCCCATAAATCCGTATGCCGGTTACCGTCGAATCCACCGCTTCGAATGTGCCGTTTCCTTTTCCGCGCAGCCACAAACCGCGTCCATTATCATCTCGATTAATGTCAGAGGCGCTGCCGAAAAAATTCTGACTCAGAAAAAGGTCTTCTATTCCGTCTCCATCCATATCTCCTACATTCATTGAAAATACAGGAGCGAGTTGCGCTTCGCGTGGCAGGGGTATTCCTTCGAAATGGGATCCCCGATTGAGGAAGACAGTGGATTCGAAGTGCCTGGCTTCGACGAAATGCGCTTTCTCAAAACGGGCTCCAAGAATCTCCGGAATCGTTGCCGTCGAGTAGGACTGATGGGTAGGGTACCGGCGTGCCAGGTCCGGCATAACGATCCCGAGATGAGAACGGTCCCGGACGGGCAACCATTGGCCGCCGCTTTGCCAGGCTTCAATCAGATCGAGAGGTCCATCGGATTTGGAATCATCATAGAAAATGCGGAGGGTGGTCGGTTGGTAGAGTTCGTATTCTGTATTTCGTCCCCAATTGCCGACTGCCAGATCAATTCTTCCGTCTCCGTCGAAGTCTCCCGCCGTAATTCCAGTCCAGCATCCCTGTGACTCTCCAAAACCCCATTGAGAAGTCATTTCCTCAAACCTTCCATGGTGATTCTTAAAAACGCGAACCGGTCCCCATTCGAGCGCCAATGCGAGGTCTGGTTCGCCATCCCCATCCAGATCGGCAAAGACGGCCCCAGTTGCCAGGCCAAGTGACTCAAAGTGTTGCCCCTGAAGAGCACTCTCTCGCAACTGGCCGTTGTCATTAGTCCACAGGCCGCCCGAACAAGGCTCTGGGAAGCGTCCCGGCCGGAAGCGCCCCGCAGTGAAGAGATCTAAATCTCCGTCCCCATCGACGTCTGCGAGGGCCATTGGGCCGATGCTCGCATTTCCCGTTGGCAACCTTGCGGGCATAGCCAGGTTCGTTCGTGAGTAAACGGAAATTTCACTATTTTGGCCGGGATCCATCTCGTAGTTCGAAAGCGCCACGAGTAACCGGCGATTCCCATTGCCATCTGACCATCCCACTACTGCGCCTTGATCTGCGATTAAAGGTGAAAGCCCGTCCAAACGATGAAACTTTTGACCTTCGTCATTCAAGTAGATCGCAAGGGTGCCCCCGCGACCGGAGGTCACGATCAAATCTTCCCAGCCGTCGCCATCGACATCGTACCAGGATAGACCAGGACCCAGCTTGCTCAGATGGCGTGGTAACAATTGTTGGCGGGACGCGTCATCGAATGAATCTTCGGTATGAACGTGATCGAGCCAGGAGGCGACATCTTTGTAGATTGGTTCGATTCGAGCTGGTGCTCTGGGCGGACCTGCGGGTTTGGCGACGGCCTGCTTTACTTCGTAGAGGTGATTGGGTTGAACGTTAGTAATGAGGCTTTCATCACCATTGCGCCATTTTACTTCGAGTTGTAATTGCCTGCCAGAATTGGTTTGGGCAGCGAATACGCGGCCGGCCTGATCGCCCGAGAGATATCGGCCACCGCAGATCATTTCCTGGCTCTGCACCACCGCGCCGCCGGTGAGCCGAATTTTAGCCCCGATGCCCTCCGTATTCATCCCCTGGCCCTTTAGTCGAATCGCAATTCGTCCCGCACTTGCATTATTACGGTACAAACTCGCACCCTCGTTCAGGTTATTGATAACGACATCCAAATCCCCGTCATTGTCGAGATCCCCCAACGCCATTCCATGAGAGACACCAGCCTTGTCGAAACCCCATTTTTCATTGATGGCTTCGAACGTGCCATCGCCACGGTTCCGAAACGCCGCATTTTTCGTCGGCCAATGGTGATAAAACTGAAAGAAATGTTGTAATTCGTTTTGGGTGAGCCGCCGCTTCGGGTGGCGCAACTCGTCGTGGCTGTCCTGATCGAGCACATCAAACTCAAAGCCGTTGGTAATAAGCAAATCCTCGAAACCGTCCAGGTCGACATCGATAAAGATGGGGCACCAGGACCAATCGCTCGCAGCAATTCCAGCCATTAAAGCAGCTTCGCGAAAGAAACCATCCGGGCCGCCAAAAAATAACGTGTTGCGATTATATTCTGGCCGTTCGTCGATGCGCTCTTTAGCGAGCTGGTTTGGATAATCGCGCACGAGTTGCATCATGCGTTTGCTGTGTT
>JAQGOX010000115.1 GCA_028293365.1 Verrucomicrobiales bacterium
GACCTGCTGAAGAATCCGACCCTGGCCAAAGGCGACCAGATTCTGGCTATCCCCACACTGGTGCGAAAACTGCCCATGCCCATTCGAAAGATCATCGGAGATCTTTCCGACACCGAGCGCGTTCTGGTCGGTTTGGATTTGCGTCCGACGGAGGACGGGAATGCATGAAGGCACAATCGATCAAGGAGCAATCCAGGCAATGGGAAGAGGCGCTAAACCAGGCTGCCCAGGGAGTTGTCTGTTTACGGCTTTATGTTTCAGGCACGACGCCAAAATCCACTACTGCCATTACCAATATCAAATCGATTTGTGAATCCCATTTGAAAGGTCGGTACAAACTGGAGGTCGTCGATATATATCAGCAACCTTCCCTCGCTAAAGGAGAACAAATCGTCGCCGCACCGACTCTGATAAAAACATCGCCCCTGCCGGTGCGAAAATTTATTGGCGACATGAGTAATAGCGGTCGAATTCTGGTTGGACTCGACGTTCGGCCCGTCAAGCCATCAAGGGAGGCGCGTGGAAAAGCCAGGAGATCTTAGGCGCGAGATTCTGGAACTCAGATTGCGTCTGGCTGAAGCTGAAGAAACTCTCTCTGCAATCAGGAACGGCGAGGTTGACGCCCTCGTCACTTCCGGCCGGAACGGCGAGCAGATTTTCACGCTTCAGGGTGCGGAGACCCCTTACCGCATTCTTATTGAAGAAATGAACCAGGGCGCGTTAATGCTCATTCCCGATGGAACCATCCTCTATGCCAACACGCGCTTTGCGACTTTTTCCAAAACTCCTCTGGAGAAAATCATAGGCTCCAACTGGCGCTATTTTTTCCCCAGGGACAAGTACTCGCAGCTCGAAGCATGTCTGAAGACAACAGAAAGGGCGAGTTCAGTCCCGGAACTGAACCTGCTGGCGATGGATGGCTCCTTTAGTCCCGTGCAACTTTCGCTGCGCTCGATGATTTCAAAAGGGGTGACCGGGTTTTCGGTTATTGTCACAGACCTGACCGAACGGCGGGAGAGCGAGAATGCACTGCGGAAAGTTTCGGATGTGTTATTGGAAAAGAATGGGGAACTCGAAACGTTCTCCTACAGCATTTCCCATGATTTAAGAGCTCCCCTCCGTACCATGCAGGGATTCGCGGCAATCTTACTTGAGGATTACGGCAGTAAGTTTGAGACGGAGGGCAAATCCTACTTGCAGCGTATTGCATCTTCCGCGGCGCAGCTTGATCGGCTGATTCAGGATGTGCTCGATTATAGCCGGCTCTCCTGCAACCCGAAGGAACTGGCGATATTTGACCTCGATAAAATGCTGCGAGAGATTGTGGAAACCTATCCCAATTTTCGCGTTGCAAATATCGAGATCTCCGCGTCATCCGCTCAGGTGCGGGGTTACGCGGTGGCATTGGGTCAATGTATTTCAAATCTTTTAGGCAATGCCATCAAGTTCGTCCCAGCGGGACGAGTTCCGCGCGTGAAAGTGTGGACCGAAGTCAAAAAAGGGCGGATACGGCTTTGGGTGGAGGATAATGGAATTGGAATTCTGCCGGAAGATCAGGAAAAAATATTCGACATCTTCACTCGGGTGCAAGGGAATGGTGATTACGAGGGAACCGGCCTGGGATTGAGCATGGTTAAGAAGGCGGTTGAAAGAATGGGCGGTCGCGTGGGTGTGGAATCCGAACTCGGACAAGGCAGCCGTTTCTGGATCGAATTGGATTACGTCGAATCCTTCTCAAATCTTTTAAGCGACTGTCCGAACCCCTGCACTGGAAAAACAGGAAATGCCCATTGATTTACCGATAATCCAGTCGCCTTCACTTTAAGAGCATCGTGATCGCCGGGTTGGAGATGCGACCCATTCTTCATCAATCTCCGGCAGATTCCTCCCGTTTGGAGGACTGATACACACTCGGTTGGGCAAACAGCCCGGGGCCGAAAATCAGTAGCACTCGAAGGGTGAAACCTTGCAGTGCTGGAAGCGCTTCGGCTTGGTCCAATAGTTATGAAAGGTAGTCGCGGATCTGGTAAAACGCACGGCGGGATTGGATGCGTTACAAATCAGAAAACTTTCCCCCTTTTCCTTGATTCCCGGCCCGGCATCTGCTCTCTTTTCGCCTCTTGTGGAACTGGAAAACTGAGGTTTGCGCAGTATCTTAAAATCAGGTGAGTAAAGGCAGTATTAACATGCAACCATTGAAGTCTAATGTCGTCGGCGGTCCAGAGCGGTATTCAGCCAAAAAAACCGCAAAACCGATCAACTTTCATTGCCTCGCTTCTGAGGCGAGGCACGTTTCTCTGATTGGCGATTTTAATAATTGGGAACCCAATGCAAACCCCATGAAACGCCTTCCCGATGGCGCGTGGTTTGCGCAGGTGCCGCTTTGCCATGGGCATCACACCTATTTATTCCTGATCGATGGAATTCCAACTCTGGATAAACGCGCCCAGGGAACCGTTCGCAATGCACAGAATCAGAAGGTGTCATTAATCGCTGTTAGTTGAAGGATGACTGCGGGGGGATGGTGTTGTTTTCAATCTGAACTCGTATTCCATTCGTTGAGTTGTATGGTGAACAGGGTGTCCGAAATCAGCCTAAATACCTTGCGCTTCGCCACATGATTCGCCTGATTCTTTTCGATATTGATGGAACTCTAATTCGTACGGGTGGGGCTGGCGTGCGCGCTTTTGCGAAAACGTTCGCCACAGAATTCAACCTGCCGGAAGCGACTCGAGATCTGAATTTTTCCGGCCGCACCGATCCTTCTTTGGTTCGCGAATGCTTTAAAAAACATCGAATCGAACTCACGCCTGAAAATTTTGAACATTTCTTCGGAATCTATCCTCACTGGCTGGCTTATTACCTGCACGAACTGGACGGAGGGCCTTGCCCGGGTGTGTTTGAGATGATCCGGGAACTGAAAGGTCTTCCGAAACAGCCAGTCATGGGACTGTTGACCGGTAATATCAGGCTTGGCGCTGAGATTAAACTGCGACATTACGACCTTTGGGACCCGTTTGTGATGGGGGCGTTTGCCGATGAACATGAAGATCGCAATCAATTGGCG
>JAQGOX010000131.1 GCA_028293365.1 Verrucomicrobiales bacterium
ACTGCCCACGTTGGTCAATTGGGTGAAGGAAGTGCGGGTTACTGGCGATACCTGGGTGTTTGCGGAGCGGCACAATCAGTGGCAAAAAGCCTCGGCGCTTCCCGAGTTGGTGATCTTTTTCCGGTCCAATGGAAGTGGCACAACGGGCATTGGCGATACTGCATTCAAAATCAAGGCGGCCGGATCTTCGGTTTTAGGCGTTAAGACCGGTGCGCTTCGTCGTGTGAAGATCTTCGGCGGGATGACCGACGAACAATTAACGCGATTTACCGAGTTCATGGAGTTGATTTCGGTGCGGCAATTTACTGAAATTATTCGTCAGGGCGAGCCGGGAGATGCAATGTATCTGGTGCTGGAGGGCGAGGTGCGGGTGCGCCTCATGATCGGAGGCAAAGAGAGCCTGCTTGCAGTGCTCTCCGCCGGCGACTTTTTTGGGGAAATTGCGCTATTCGATCACGGCCCGCGTTCCGCGGACGTGGTCGCAAATTCGGAAAGCGTGCTCTTGAAGATTTCCGCAAGCGCTTTTCAAAGGCTGGCTCAGGAACATCCGGATTTGGCAACGCCCTTTTTGCTCGGAATCGGCAAGACGCTAACAAGCCGGATTCGGGCCGATAATAAAAGGTATAAAGATTCTGTAAATTTCGCCCGAGCTGCCCACTGATCGCGGGCTTCGGTTCCTGGATTTACTTGTAGCTTTTTTGAGTCTTTATCAGAACTCCTTTCGGGTCGAAAGTCAGCCGGAGATATTGGTCAGGAAACTTATCGATGTCGTATTGTTGAAAACGTGAGCCCGGGAAATAAGTTGTGTTGCCGTAATAATTTCCCCGGCTGGTCAACCATTCAGCCACTCGGCTGCCATCGCTGAGAGTGGTTTCCCGGTCGGGAACTCCCAACTCGCGCACGGCAGCGTCGAAGTTGTAATTTCCCACGCGGCTTTGCCAATCCACTTTGGAAGTCGCGCAACCGAAAGCGAACGCAAGCATTCCGGAAAGAACCCAGTTTTTAAACTTCATCGGACGAAAATAGCGCAACTTTCCTACTGATCCAAGATTTCGCGAAGCTTCGCGGCTAGTGCAGTCGGGGAGAAGGGCTTCTGCAGAAATGCGACATTTGGATCGAGTTTTTCCGTGTATCCAGAGGTAAAAAGGAATTTAGTTTTTGGATGTCGCGCGAGGACGTAATCGGCAAGTTCTTTGCCATTCATTTGCGGCATCATCATGTCCGTAAAAATCAAATGAATCGAATCGATACCTTTTTGTTCGATCACCTTTATCGCGTCGCGACCATTTTCGGCCGTTAGAACATTATAATGAAGTCGCAAAAGCACCTGAACGACGAGTTCGCGCAACGCGGATTCGTCTTCCACGAAGAGAATTGTCTGTTTGATCGTAGATGCTGGAGGCGACGAAGAGAGCTGATGAGGCGTGGGTGCCGGTTGCTTCGCCGAGGGTAAAAAAATCCTAAAAACGGATCCGCGGTCGATTTGACTCTCTACCGTTATGTGGCCGCCGCTTTGCTTTATAATGCCATACGATGTTGCCAGTCCCAATCCCATTGCTTCGCTGAGATTTCTGGTGGAAAAAAATGGCTCGAAAATGCGCGATTTTGTTTCTTCGCTCATCCCAATTCCGGAATCCATGACAGAAATCATCGCATAATCGCCCGGTTTCAGTTCCGGGTCAGTGTCATTCTGAGCCTGGTCGATAGTCACGCTTGCGCTGGCGAGAACCAGACGCCCGCCATTGGGCATGGCATCGCGCGCGTTTAGCACCATATTCATCAGCACCTGCTCGATTTGGCCCGCGTCTGTCCGCGCCAGTAGAGGTTCTTCCGCTAAAGCCAGGTGCATTTCGACCTGATTTCCGAGCAGATGCCGGAAAGCGGACTCCAAATTCAAAATCGTCTGATTGAGATTAAGCGTTTCGACGTGGAGGATTTGCTTGCGCCCGTATGCCAGAAGTTGACGGGTGAGGGCGGTTGCCCGATTGGCTGCATTGCGGATTTCGATGACGTTATTGAGTCGAAGGTCTTCCGGCGGGAGGTCATTGAACAACAGTTCACTTTGTCCGATGATCACAGTAAGAATGGTGTTGAACTCATGGGCAACTCCTCCGGCGAGCTTACCTACAGTTTCCATTTTTTGTGATCGAAACAATTGACCTTCGAGTCGTTTCCTTTCTGTCACATCCTGGGTTGTTCCCACTGATCGGCTCGGGTTGCCTTCTTTGTCGTAGTAAGTGACGCAATGCTCCTGAACTATCCGGATCGATCCATCATCCAACTGAATCCGATGCTCCGTAGAGTAGGGTTTGCGGTTCGAGATTGATTCAACATAGGCACGGGCCACGATTGCGCGATCATCCAAATGCACGCGCTTCAGAAAAACTTCACGGGAGACGGCGTTTCTCCTCCGATCCAAGCCGAAAATTCGATAGTTTTCATCGGACCATGTGAGGGAATTCGTGGGAAAATCAAATTCCCAGCTCCCTATTCGAGCCAGCGCCTGTGCTTCGGCAAGGCGGGTTCGTTCGATCTCCAAATATTCGGCGAGACGTCGCTGTTCCTGTTCGCTAAAACGCAAGGTCTCTTCGGAAGTTTTCCGATCCGTGATGTCGGTAACAACACCAGTCAATCGAACTAATTGGCCGGCCTGGTCACGCACTTGAAAACCACGCACATGAACCCAGCGAATCATTCCATCCGGACGCACGATTCGATACTCAAGATCAATGCTGCGTGCCTCGTGCGTGAGAGTTTGGAAAGCGGCGACCGCCCGCTCGCGGTCATCCGGGTGCAATGCATCGACCCATTTATCCGGCTGGCTGAGGTGCACGTCCCGAAGACGTCCCCAGATGCGTTCGTATGCGGGGCTGATATAAAGCACTCGACGCATATCGGGCGACCGTATCCAGATTGCATCAGTTATGTTATCCGCCAACTGATTGAACTTCTCATTGCTTTCTTGCAGCAATCGTTCGGTTAATTTGTGCCTGGCAATTTCGCCGTTTAATCGTCGCTTTTCTGCCTTGAGCCGGCGGTTCAAAGCGATCGTCGCCACGCCCATTCCCAGCGCGAGAAATAGTACGGAGCTGAAAATACTCATGGTTTGTCTGCCGGCAAGACGCGGACCACTAAAGAAGAGGCGGCACTTGCTGTGCGATGAATGCGCTCGGTCGCCTTATGAAAATCCTCGGCTGTGGCGGTCGGTATATTCACGAAGGTTTGCGGGTTTCGGTCCACAAGTGGAAACCAGGAGCTTTGTACTTGCACCATCACCCGATGGCCCCGCCGAAAGGCGTGACAGATATCGGGAATGTTGAATTCGATTTTCGCGGTCTGGCCGGGTTGGAACGGTTCCGGCTTTTGGAAGCTGTTCCGAAATTTGCCCCGAAAAACGTCGCCTCGAACGAGCTGCTGATATCCTCCCAGCTTTACGTTCGTGGGATTTGGATTTGGGTTGGGAAAATCGCCCGGATAAACATCGATGAGCTTTATGATCCAGTCAGAATCCGTGCCTGAGGTTGAAACGTACACGATCGCTTTCAAGGGGCCAGCGAATGCCAGATCGTCTTCCAGTGGTTCGGTCTCATAGACCAATACGTCTGGCCGGGTCGCCGCGAACCGCTGGTCTTCGACCGGATAGGAGTGCGAGTATCCGGTTGACGGGTCGGCGCTATAGGGGACCGGTTTTGCTGGATCGCTCACATACTCATCAAATGCTTCTGCAGTCTCTAAAGGAGGATTGAAGCTCAGTTTTCCGCCAGCCTGGAAATACAGCGGCCGTGATTCGCTGTTTTTCGGGGGCCAGGCATCGAACTGGCGCCAGCGGTTTTCTCCGGTCTCGAAAACCTGGGCTTCCGTCGCAGTGTAATTTGTATCGTCTTTGAGGAAATGCCGGAAAAAGGGGAGTTCAATTTTTTCGCGGTAAAACTCGCCAGTCTGTGCGTGAAAGTGAATCGGTCCGAGTTTATCACCACTGCCATGACCCCACTCGCCGTGGGACCAAGGACCCATTACCAGAACATTTGTAATCCCTGGGTTCAGGTTTTCGGTATTTCGATATACCTCCAGGGCTCCGAATAAATCTTCGGCATCAAACCATCCTCCCACCGTCATCACGGCGCAATGAATGTTCTTGAGATGCGGTCGTAAATTCCGCTCCTGCCAGTAGGAGTCATAGGTCGGGTGCGCGAGAAACTCTGTCCACTCAGGCGCGCTGCCTTTTAAGAGAACCTTCTCCGAGTTTGCGAGCGGGCCCATGCGCAAAAAGAAATCGTAACCATCAGGCGTTTTGAAATTAAAATTCCGAAGGTCCTCATGCAGAGGATCTTCGAGTTTTTGCCAGAACCAATAGGCAAATCCGAAGTTTTGGGACAGAAACATCGCTCCGTTGTGATTGACATCGTCACCCATAAACCAATCGGAAATAGGAGCCTGTGGGGAAGCAGCTTTGAGTGCGGGATGGCTATCGATCATTCCCATTGCCGCATAAAATCCCGGATAGGAGATGCCAAAGATTCCGACTTTGCCGTTGTTGCGGGGGACGCTTCTTACGAGCCAATCAATTGTATCCCAGGTATCGGTGCTTTCGTCGGTTTCTTTGGGACCTTTTTTAACGATAAACGGACGCACATTGACGAATTCACCTTCCGAACCGAACCGGCCACGCACATCCTGGGAGACCATGATGAACAGATTTGTGGCCAGGGTCCAGAATGAGCCGGACGGGTCGGTATAGTTATCGGAACCATACGGTTTGACTGCGTAAGGGGTGCGTGTCAGCAAGAGAGGCCATGTTTGCGAATCGTCTTTGGGAATGTAAACGCGGGTAAACAGGCGTACTCCGTCGCGCATGGGAATTCGGTATTCGTATTTGATGTAATGCTCCGCGAACCAGGTGGCATTCGAATTTTCAGCAAAGACGTTCAGTGCGAAAGCAAAACTTGCAAGCAGAACGCCCAGCGCCAGATGGCAGAAAGGTTTCATTCGAACCGATTGTCGGCAACTCGCCGCGCTCGGCAAGATGAAATTATGTGCCAACGTTAAGCGGGTGCTGGAATCTTTGCCTTCTTGAAAGGTATGCCTGGAATTATCGGTGATTCTCCCGAGTCGATTTTCTGCAGAGCGGTGTGCGTTTTTTCAAGTTTGGATTGACAACGGCGGAACGAATAGGGTATCTAAAAGATCGAACCCAGAGACCAAATAAAGATTCAGTTCTTCGCGAGCCCCGAGGAATAGTTTCTTTAGATCAAACAACACAACAATCGATTCAGTGGAAATCAAGTTGTCGGCTGGGTCGGGCTCAGAATATCGACGCCCGACAACTTGAGTTTCCGCTGAGTTGATCTTAAAACAGACGTTCCAATTCCCTTTGGTTTTTCGCCGTGCGCCAATAGGTGGTCGCGTTTGTCCTTTTCAGGTTCAGGAGGTCTTTGCCTGACAATCGGAGGAGAAGTCCTAACGGCGTGACTATTAACAGGAAGAAGAGGGACAATAACAGGATTCCCATGACGCCGCCGAAACGATGGGAGGCTGTCATCGCCATTCGATAGATAGCCCGGAGCCACCGAGGGCGTACCCAGCCAACTGCGAAAGCGAGAACGGCTGGCAATAGGACCGTCCATAATGGGATAGCAACGATTCCACGCCGCCGCAGCAGTAAAACGGCTATTCCCGCGAAAATGCTGGCGAGAGCAGCAAATTTATACCATTCGCGCGGATTTTCTTTGAGCCGGAGTTTCATGGTTAATCGGGTGCCAGCGCGACGGCGCGTGCGATTTTTTGCTTCGGCTGTGTTAGTCGCTCCAGGAGAAAGTTTCCCATGACGAGATAGTCCATCTCGGTGTTCAGGAAACAACGATAGGCATCATCAGGCGTGCAGACGATCGGTTCACCGCGCACGTTGAATGAGGTGTTCACGAGCACCGCGGAACCGGTCGCTGCTTCGAATTTTTCCAGCAGCGCGTATAATTTTGGATTTGTCGATTGCGTGACGGTTTGGATACGCGCCGAATAATCGACATGGGTCACGGCCGGAATTGTGGAACGGACTTCTTTCAGCCGGTCGAGCCCTTTTTTCGAACCAATGGCGGGAATTCGCAGAGTTTCTTTGACTGGAGCCACAAGAAGCATATAAGGCGATTCCGCATCCAGATCGAAATATTCGTGTGCGCGCTCCTTTCGCACGATCGGTGCGAAGGGGCGGAATGATTCACGAAATTTGACTTTCAAGTTCATGACTGATTGCATGCGTGGTGATCGGGCATCGCCCAATATGGAGCGGTTTCCCAGGGCACGCGGGCCGAACTCCATGCGTCCCTGGATCCAACCGATGACCATTGTTTTTTGCAGCAGATCGACCACGCGATTCAATAGTTCGTCATCTTCAAATCGTTCGAAGACCGCGTGGTGCGACTCAAGCGCAGCCTGGATTTCCGCATCAAAATATTCAGGACCGAGCAACGCTCCCCGCATTGAATCCCCGTTTGGGGGGCGGCGGTTGGATTGCGCCGTCGTGCGCGAATTAGCCGCACTGTGCCAGGCTGCGAGAGTCGCGCCAAGCGCCCCTCCGGCATCTCCCGCAGCAGGTTGAATCCAGATCTGATCGAATATTTTTTCGCGCAGAATCAATCCGTTTGCGACGCAATTCAGGGCTACGCCGCCAGCCATGCATAGGTTCTTTTGTTTAGTAATTTCCCGGGCATGACGGGCCAGCCGGAGCATGATCTCCTCGGTAACGACTTGGATTGAACGAGCCACATCCATGTGTCGTTGTTCGATGGGCGCATCCGAAGGGCGTGCCGGTCCTCCAAAAAGATTGTGAAACCGAGCGTTGGTCATCGTGGAACCCTTGAGGAAATTGAAGTATTGCAAATCCAGCCAAAAGGATCCGTCTGACTTTAGATCGAGCAATTTGTCTCGAATTTGTGCTACGTAAATGGGTTCGCCATACGGAGCCAGCCCCATGAGTTTGTATTCGCCGGAGTTAATACGAAATCCACAGTAGGAAGTAAAAGAGGAATAGAGCAGCCCCAGTGAATGAGGGAATCGAAGCTCTTTTAGAAATTCGATTCTTGATCCTTTCCCGCAGCCGATTGTTGTAGTTGCCCATTCGCCGACTCCGTCCACGGTAAGGATGGCGGCTTCATCGAACGGCGAGGGGAAAAATGCACTTGCCGCGTGGGCCTCGTGATGTTCGGTAAAAAGAATTTTGCAGGTTGCTGACAGGTTTGGCAACTCGTGCCGAATCGTTTGGGGCATATTTAGTTTTTCGCCCAGCCAGTTTCCGAGAACTCTCGGAAAACCCGTAAAACCGGAGGGTGCGACGGCAAGGTATGTCTCGAGAAGACGGCCGAATTTTGTGAGAGGCTTGTCATAGAAAACTACCGCGTCCAACTGCTCTGCGGTAATGCCCGCCTGTCGAAGGCAAAAATCCGCTGCGCGAACCGGAAAGCTTTCATCGTTTTTCTTTCGAGTAAAACGCTCCTCCTGCGCTGCGGCCACGATTTCACCGTCAATCAGTAAAGCTGCGGCGGAATCATGGTAAAATGCAGAGATGCCAAGGATGCGGCGCATTAATAAGCTAAACTGTTGGTTTTTAGCGAAATTGTTAATCCAGGAGGCAAGCTGAATGCGAATCGCGGGCCAACGATGAAACGGTGGCCG
>JAQGOX010000179.1 GCA_028293365.1 Verrucomicrobiales bacterium
ATTATCGTCACCTCGAACTCACCGGAGAATTTGGCCGCAGTCGAAGAAGTCCTGAAACAACTCGACGTTCCCTCGGAAGCTGGCGACACGACACTGCGCGTCGGTTTGAAGTTCGCCAAAGCATCAATCGTGGCCAGCAGTATCAATATACTTTTCGCAAAAGGTGGTTCACCTCCTTTGCGGCCGGTGGCACAGCCGGGGCAGCCCCAGGACAACCGGCAACCCCAACAGCAGACCAGCACATCTCAAAATAACTTCGGGCTCCAGGAAGAGCCGAAGGATGATGGCTATTTTCCATGGCTCGGCGGACAGCAGGAAATCTCGTCGCGTGGCATTGACGGAAAAAGCGCGTCGCGTCCGGTCAGCGACCTTGTCGGTCGCGTTCGGATCGTGCCCGATAAACGCAGCAACTCACTCCTGATCACCTGTAACGTTCACTTTTTCCCCCAGGTCATGAAGCTGATCAACGAACTGGATGAGCCGACACCACAAGTTCTGATCGAAGCCAAAATCATCGAAGTCTCCGGCGACTTCCGCGATCGCCTCGGCGTTCGCTGGTCTCCAGATGGCACCAAAACTTTCAGCGCCGATGACATGGATAATTCCCTGCTCATCAAATCGAGTGCCGCTTACAAAAAAGTATTCGCAGGGAATGCGATGGCTGATTCACTTCGCACCGGCATTTTGGACACCTCGTTGAATCTGGATTTCCTCATCCAATTCCTCCGAAAGAACACCGACGCTAAAGTCCTCGCCGAACCTCAGATCAATATTGCCGATAACGAACTCGGTAAACTATTTGTCGGCTCTCAGGTACCCTTTATATCCGGAAGTTTGAATACTGACGTCGGCGGAAGAAACGATACTTTTCAGTACCGCGATGTTGGGATCATTTTGGAAGTCACCCCACATATTAATGACGCGCAGGAAGTCGCCCTTAAAATCCGCGCGGAATCTTCCAGCATTCGCAGCGGTGAAACCCTTTTCGGAGGCGCCATTCTCGATACCCGCAACTTCCGCACCGACCTAATGGTCAAGAGTGGAGAAACCATCGTCCTCGGTGGCATCATCCAGCGCGAACAAATCGACACCATGCGAAAAGTTCCCTGGCTTGGTAATATTCCTGGATTGGGTTGGGCCTTTAAGAAAAAGGACAACAGTTCCCGCGAAGTCGAACTTATGGTCTTCCTTCGCCCTCACGTAACCCGCTCACCTGACGAAACCCGCGAACTTTTGGAACAGGTGCAAAAGAAAACTCCATTAATCAAAAAATGGGAAACCAATGCACCACCCAACGAGGTTTTGAATCCGGATCGCAAGTTGCAGAAATAAGGCTTGTTCGGTTAAGTTTACGGCCGCAGTTAGACCTTGGGCCGGGCGGTTGACCTATCTGAGATTTGTAAAACTACCAATCCATGGTCAGAGAAGAATGAGTTCGGATCAACAAACATTGTGGATCAAAGTAGTTGAGAGCGACATCGCAGGCTTAAAAACCTTCACGCTGCCGCTCTTTGCCATACTCGTCCTCGGGTCGTGCGTCGTCATGTTTTTTACACTTCGCTGGATCAAACGCCGCGGATTAAAATCAACCGACGCACTCAATCTGGCGTGCGCAAATTGCGCGCCTCAGGCGGAAAAAAGATGAGGCCGCTCGTCAGGTTTTAACCTGCCGTTTCTCCCGACGGGGCGTCCCTTTCCTTGCGATAGAGATTAACGTTCAGACGGAGCGCACATATCAGGGGAAAAAATTTTCAAAAAAAACGCTTGTGAAAAATTTCACGATCTCGCAACTTAGCGGCGTTCAGAGATAAATTGAATCTAACAACCGCTGGGAGGAGTGTTCCCTGCGGCTGTGTTTTTGTCGCCTTATGGCCGGAATACGATTAACCATTGTACTGCTTTATACGCTTTTTGCGCTGATGCCTTCGTCGCGAGCGGCTGAGTCGATTCGCGAGGCGGTGCCTGCGGATTCCGAGCACGTCGTGCACACTGAGCATCACGAGGAGTTGACGCTGCATCCCGTGGTGATCGCGCAGCCTTTCGGATTTCCGATTACAAATTCGATGGTTGTCACCTGGATTGTGGCAGCGGCGTTGATTATTTTCGCGCAAATCGCGACTCGCGATATCAAGCAGGTTCCCTCCGGAGCCCAGAATTTTTGGGAGTGGTTGGTGGAAAGTCTGTATAATTTCCTCGAAGGAATTATTGGGGTTGATCTCGTGAAGAAAACCTTTTGGTTTTTTGCGACCATTTTCATCTTCATTCTGTTTGCGAACTGGTTCGGTCTGATTCCGGGTGTGGGGACGGTTGGCTGGGACATTAAATACGTCGATGGTACTTCGGGTTTCCTTCCTTGGTTTCGCGGTGCGAACGCGGATTTGAACATGACATTCGCGATGGCGATCATTTTCTTCGTGCTATGGGTCTATTGGGCTCTGCAGGCGAATGGCCCTGGTGGATTTATTTCGCATATTTTCGGTGCGAAGGGTGCGACCACGGGCGCACTGAAAGCCTTGATGGTAGTGGTGTTTTTGCTCGTCGGTGTTTTGGAAGTGGTTTCGATTTTGTTCCGTCCAATTTCGCTCAGCTTCCGTTTGTTCGGCAATGCATACGCAGGGGAGAACATGCTGGAAGCAATGTCCCAGCTCGTTCCGGGGTGGCTCGGTTCGATCATTGTTCCGCTGCCGTTTTATGCACTGGAACTGATCGTGGGAGCGGTTCAGGCGCTCGTGTTCATGTTGCTTACATCGGTGTTTACACTGCTGATCTGCCAGCATTCGGATGAAGGGCACGATTCGCACGGTTCCAAGCACCCAGCCCATTAATAATTTAAGAATTTCAACGATTTGACCGTGTTCAATCGCGGAAGTCGTTGAGCAACCAAAGGAAACATATGTTGATGCCAATGTTGGCAGAAATGAGCGGTAATATTCACATCGGTTTGGCAGCGCTGGGCGCGGCCATCGGCGTGGGTTTGATCGGTATGAAAGCGTCTGAAGCAGTCGGACGTAATCCCGGTGCCGCAACGGCAATTCTGGTGCAGGCTATTTTGAGCACCGCATTTGCTGAAGGTATTGTGTTCTTCGCCATTTACCTGGCGAAAGGCCAGTAATATTCCGGGCGCGGAAGTAACATTCCGCGCCCTATAATTTTGCGCTGATCCATGAATTCTATCGTTTTATTTGCTGTGACCGCGGTGGGCGGTGAGAGTCCGCTGCAGGAGATTTCGAGAACCTTCGGGTTTAACTGGCGGCACTTAACTGCGCAGGTCATCAGCTTTTGCATTGTCGCATTGTTGTTGAAGAAGTTCGCATATAATCCAGTGCTCAAAGTTTTGGAGCAACGGCGCCAGCAGATCGCGCAAGGTTTGGCGAATGCAGAAAAGATCAAAACTGAGCTCGCCCGGACTGAAGCGTCTCGCCAGGAGGTTTTGAACCAGGCGAATTTACAGGCAAATAAACTGATCGAAGAAGCTCGGGCGGCAGCAGCCCGTGTGCAGGAGCAGGAAACACAAAAAGCAATTGCTTCTGCTGCAGCCATTATTGCCAAAGCTCGTGAGGCTTCGGCTCAGGAGCATGCAAAAATGTTGTCTGATCTCCGCCGTGAAGTGGGACGCCTGGTTGTGCAAACAACCACGCAGGTAACCGGCAAGATTCTGACAGTGGACGATCAGCGCCGTTTGGCTGAAGAGACCACGAAACAAATTGCGGCCTGATTTTAGGAAGCCTCGATGAAAATCGGCAAACTATCACGACGGGAGGCCAAGCAACTGTTCCGAAGCACTTTCGTGAACGGCGCGATGGACCATGGAAGAGTGCGCCAGGCGGTAACGGCGATTATTTCCAAAAAACCCCGTGGATATGTCGCCATTCTGAATCATTTTCAGCGCTTGCTGAAACTCGAAGAAGCACGGCGCCTGGCAAAAGTTGAAAGCGCGACGGCTTTGGGTGGCGATCAGCAAACATCGGTTCGAAATGAGCTTGCGCGAACCTATGGCCCCGGGCTGAACGTGGTATTTTCGGAAAATCCCGCTTTGTTGGGTGGCTTGCGAATTCAGGTGGGCAGCGATGTGTATGATGGTAGTGTGCAGGCCCGTTTAGCGCAGTTGGAAGAGAGTTTTTAAGAAGATTTAAAATAAGATGAGCACCTTACTCCAGGAAATCGAAGCCCAGATCTCGGGCGTCAAAACTTCGGTCAACCGACAGAACGTCGGCGTCGTGCGTGAAATCGGCGATGGTGTTGCCAAAATCGAAGGCCTCACCGACGTCATGCTCAACGAGATGATCGACTTCGGCAACGGCGTGGTCGGTTTGGCGCTGAATCTTGAAGAAACCGAAGTTGGCGCAATCATTCTCGGTGATTACACCGGCGTGCGCGAGGGTACTGAAGTGCGCACCACGGGCAAGTTGCTCCAGGTTCCGGTGGGTAAAGGCTTGCTCGGCCGCGTGGTCAACTCTCTCGGTGTTGCCGTCGACGGCAAGGGGCCGGTAAAGAGTGACGTTTCTTATCCTGTCGAAAAAATCGCCCCTGGCATCATCAGGCGCAAACCAGTCAGCCAGCCGGTGCAAACCGGTATCATGGCAGTGGATGCGATGATCCCGATCGGTCGTGGACAACGCGAATTGATCATCGGCGATCGTTCGACTGGCAAAACAACCATCGGTGTTGATTGTATTATCAGCCAGGCGAATCAAAATCGCGCAGCAGAAGCAGCCGGTGATAAGGATTATCGTCCTCTCTACTGCATTTACGTGGCGATCGGCCAGAAGCAGTCGAATGTGGCCCGGGTTGTGGCGGTGCTGGAAGAAGCTGGAGCGATGCCTTATACGATTGTCGTCACTGCGACGGCATCGGATTCTGCCACGAACCAATATTTAGCGCCATTCGCGGGTGCGGCGATGGGTGAGTGGTTCATGGATAACGGCATGGACGCGTTGATTATTTATGATGATCTCTCGAAGCATGCTGTTGCTTACCGCCAGGTTTCGCTGGTCTTGAAGCGTCCTTCCGGCCGCGAAGCTTACCCCGGTGACGTTTTCTATCTGCACAGCCGTTTGCTCGAACGTTCCGCTCGTGTTGGTGAGAAATATGGGAACGGTTCTTTGACCGCATTACCGATCATCGAAACACAGGCAGGCGACGTTTCCGCGTATATCCCGACGAACGTTATTTCGATTACAGACGGCCAGATTTATCTCGAAACTGATTTGTTTTATCAGGGCGTTCGTCCTGCTGTGTCCGTCGGTCTCTCTGTGTCGCGCGTCGGTTCCGCAGCGCAAATCAAGGCGATGAAACAGGTTGCCGGACGTATCAAGCTGGAACTGGCGCAGTTCCGCGAACTGGCCGCGTTTGCGCAGTTCGGTTCGGATCTTGATGCCAAGACTCAGGCGCAGCTCGAACGCGGCAAGCGCATCGTTGAAGTATTCAAACAGCCGCAGTACAGCCCCATCCTGGTGCAGGTGCAGGCAGCGGTCCTCTGGACGGTCCAAAATGGCTTAATGGACGACGTTCCGGTGGAAAAAATCAAAGATTTCCAGAAGAAGCTAACTGATTGTCTGACCAGCCGGAAGTCGGCGTTGATGGCTTCTATTGCCAAAGAAAAGGCACTGAGCGACGCGATTACAAATGATTTGAAGGCAGCAGTCACCGAGTTTAAACAGACTTATAAGTAAGTGCCGGGGTTTGAGGGCGCAATTAGCGACCTCAAGTTTTTAGAAAACTGTTTACCAAAACTAAGATGCCCAGTACACGCGACATACGCCGGCGTATTAAGTCGGTCAAGAGCACAGCGCAGATCACCAAAGCGATGCAGATGGTGGCTGCCTCGAAAATGCGCAAAGCGCAGCAAGCGGCTTTGTCTGGTCGTCCTTACGCGACCCTGATGAACAACGTGCTCGCGCAGGTCACCGCCTATGCTGGTGATTTCAGTCATCCGCTGATGGAAGTGCGGACTGGAAAAAAGCGCGCGTTGATCGTTATTAGCAGCGACAAAGGTTTGGCGGGGGCTCTGAACAGTAATTTGCTTCGCGAAGCGGCGAAATCTGAGAAGGACACAGTTTTCATCACTGCGGGACGCAAAGCATCACAATTTGCGGCGCGGACGAAACGCAATTTGGCGGCGGAGTTCACCTATAAGGATGTGCCGCAATTCGCCGAGGCTCGGGCGATTTCAAAATTTGCCCAGGAGCTCTTCCTTAAAGGAGATGTTGATCAAGTCGACATTTTGTTCACCGACTTTATTTCCACTCTGTCTCAGCGCCCGGAAATTCGTTCCTTTCTGCCAGTCGGAAAGGTGACTTCGGTTTCGGCCGGAATTGGGGGGCAGCATACGTCGGAGGCACTTTCAACCGGTGCTACGGAATTTCAATTTGAGCCGGACGCAGGTTCGGTCTTCAGTTCCCTGCTGCCTCACTATTTAAACTTCCGCGTGTTCCAGATTTTATTGGAAGCCAAGGCAAGCGAGCACAGCGCGCGCATGGTCGCGATGAAGAATGCAACCGACAACGCGAAACAACTAATAAAAGATTTGACTCTCGAATACAACAAGTTGCGCCAGGCAAACATCACCAAAGAATTGCTCGAAATCACGAGTGCGGCGATGGCAATGAGTTAAGCGAAAAGCGCGAAAGAAATTTTTACATGAATAAAGGTAAAATCGTACAAGTGATCGGACCCGTCGTAGACGTTGAGTTCGGCGAGAACCTGCCCGCGATCTTCCACGCGCTGACCGTTGATTTCACCGTGGGCGGTCAGACGACCAAGTTGACGCTCGAAGTGCAACAGCATCTCGGCGACAACTGGGTGCGCTCGGTCGCCATGTCAACCACCGAAGGGCTCAAACGTGGTTATGAGGTAACCGATACGGGCAAGCCGATTTCAATGCCTGTTGGCGTCGGTGTCATGGGCCGGGTATTAGACGTTACCGGCAACCCGGTGGATGAACGCGGTCCCGTTCAGGCTGATAAATACTATCCCATCCACCGTCCCGCTCCTCCTTTGGTCGATCAGACCACGTCGCCGCAGGTTTTGACGACTGGTATCAAAGTCATCGATCTGATCTGTCCGTTCCTTAAAGGAGGAAAGGTCGGAGCATTCGGTGGCGCCGGCGTCGGCAAGACAGTTGTTATTCTCGAACTGATCAACAATATCGCGAAGCAACACGGCGGTTATTCAGTGTTCGCTGGGGTTGGTGAACGAACCCGCGAAGGAAACGATCTTTATCAGGAAATGTCCGAAGCTGGTGTTATCAATCAGCAGGACCTGAGCAAATCGAAGGTGGCGCTGGTTTACGGACAAATGAACGAGCCACCAGGGGCACGTCTTCGCGTCGCACTTTCAGGGCTGGCGATCACGGAATATTTCCGTGACGAGAAGAATCAGGATGTGTTGCTCTTCATCGACAACATTTTTCGCTTCTCCCAGGCCGGTTCAGAAGTGTCTGCGCTCCTCGGTCGTACACCGAGCGCCGTCGGTTACCAGCCGACGCTCGCTGCTGAAATGGGTGACTTGCAGGAACGCATTACATCCACGAAGAAGGGATCGATCACATCCATTCAGGCCGTTTACGTGCCTGCGGACGACTTGACCGACCCGGCCCCCGCAACGACTTTTGCGCATTTGGATGCGACGCTGGTGCTGGAGCGTTCGATCGCTGAGTTGGGATTATTCCCGGCCGTCGATCCGCTCGCTTCCAACTCTCGTGCTCTGACGCCTGATATCGTTGGCCAGGAACATTACGATGTGGCTCGCGGTGTACAGAAAGTATTGCAGCGCT
>JAQGOX010000196.1 GCA_028293365.1 Verrucomicrobiales bacterium
AGTTCACGGTCGAATGGCTTTGCCGTGCGGAACTGGTTCCGGGTCACTATCTTAATCGCCCGGTAACTGCCAAAACCGTTCACGGCCAGCCACACTTCGCCATAGCTGCCCTTGCCAATAACCCGCAGCAAGGTGTGTTCTGGAATCAAAGGCAGAGACATTTCACTGCAACCAGAATTGTTTCCAAATGTCAGTTTGGGCCTTCAACGTGCAAATGCGAATTCACGTTTATCGGCTCAGACCCGCTTTACTGTTTCGGGCTATAGCTCTCCGAAGGACTTGGACTCGGCAAAGTTTCCGCAAAAGTTTGCGCGGATCGGCGGATCGGTTTCGGACTGAAGCGCGCCTTCACTGCCGGTTTCTTAGGAGCGGGCTTCTTCGCGACCGTTTTGGTTATGGGCTTTTTTGGCGCGGTTTTTTTTGCCACCGGCGTCTTCGTAATCGCCTTTTTTGCGACCGGTTTCTTCGCAATCGGTTTCTTGACGGCTGGCTTTTTCGCGGGTGTTTTGGTTTTCTTCATTTCAGTTTTTGGTGATTGAACTTTCGATTAGGGTTAACGAAAGCAAAGTATTACCAATCATTGGAAAAGAGTCACGCCTTTAGAATCGGTCACGGAATCCGCCCGCCACGAGGCACAGAAATCGGACGCCGTGTGAAAACGCCCTCCCCAGACACTCTTTTTACCGATATGCTGCACAAGCGATGGGGTGTGATAAACGGCGAAATCAACCGCCTTTGTCGCCAATCGCGAAATCTTTATATCCTGCATACCCTCAATTTCATCCCAATGTTCGATCACCCGCTTGATCGCGGCTTTGGACAGGATAAACGCCTGACTACCGTATACGATCTTCAAATCGATATACGAGGAGCTGTTTTTGGCATCCAGCGCCAGAGCGGATAACCACGGATTGTACAAACTACCGAATTCTATCGCACGATCGGCTAGCCATCTCCATGAGCGCAAGTTGTGGAGAACATGTTGATTAAAAATTAGGTCGTCCTCGAAAAAAACCAAATAGTCGATCGAAAGTTTCGCCGCCGCCGAGAGCGCGAGGTACGAAGTATACGTCTGACGCTTCTGCTTTGAACGAAATCGTAGCGAATCTTTTTGGATAATTAGCGGCGTTTTTCCCCAATCGGTACGACCGAGCGCTTTTAAAGTTCTTTCGATAATCTTGCCACGTTCTGGACAACTAATCATCGTTCCCGCAATTGCGGGAGGTGCTCCCTTCGAAATCGAAAGACTTCGGAGCTTGCGGATATATTTTCCGGATCGCCCATCCCATTGTTTCTGTAGCTCTCGCAGAAAGCGGCGGCATTCTTCATCGAACAGAAAGCCGTCGACCTTTTGGTTCAAGATGTGAAAATTCCACTTATCAAGATTGCGATGCTGAAGAATGCGCCTGCCTTCAAAATCGTGCTGGCACATCGTCGACCACATTCGATGTATAGTGAAGGGAACGAACGAAAACGATTTCTGGACTTTCGCAAACGCCAGATGGAACGTCTCTTTGTCTCCATGGATGTGCTGGTAGAAAAAATCGGAGTTTTCATTCAACCACATCGCCAGCGACAATGCCTTCCAACATCGCTCTTTATCGACCACGATCTGGCCGCTTTCGAATTCAAGACCTGGAGGCCGAACTATTCCCAAACAATTCCAGATCACGTCACTCCGCTCTTCTCTTCCATAGTCCGGCCAGAAAATCGCGCCGGTTTTTCTGAACTGTTCAGTTGCAAAGAGAAACGCTGGGTCAACAACCGGTACGTTGTCGGCATCAAGCAAAATGACCTCACGAAATTCCGAATAAAGCAGAGCGTAGGATTTTAATTCCCAACCACCCAACCGACGCACTGGATGCAAAGATCTCAGCTTTTCAGCATCCACAGTTCTAACGCCCAACCTCTCCAAAAGCCGAGTCATCGAGAGGTCCATTTCCTTCTCTCCCATATGCCAGAGTTCGATTGGCAAATCACAGCCAACATGCCTTAGCATGTTGATGCAAACCCACGCCGCGGGAAAATAACGTAATCCACCGCCGGGTATAACAATACCTTTCCCCTTAAACGTGCCGGGGTATGTAACGAAAGAATCGATACGCCGGGCACATTCCAACCCCGCACTGTGCAGATTGAGGATCTGTTGATCATAGTCATTCGCGACCGTCTTTCGCACTCCTCGCTTGGCCATCCTTATCTCCGACGGCAAAAGATACCGTAGCGCTCCGCCTTCAAAAAAAATTTCGATACGACGAATGACCTCGTGGGGAGCTATCATCGCCTGGCAACGGGGCAGGTTTCCAACCGGTTGCAGACACAGGTGTCCAGCCTTGTCTCTAGGATCCCCATCTCCTAAGGGACGCACTCGATCCTTCCAGCAACCGCCACTCAGCGAACAGGTCAGCGCACCGTTTCGGTGAATGTATTGGTGATGCGGATAGGCTTCCCAGTTAACAGGTTCCCGTGCTCCTGCAATCACGACGCATGCGCGATGGGGCGGACTCCCAGGCTTGGTCTCAACCGCAGCCGCTAAATGCATGAGCCCAGTGACACCACAAAGAATTCCTTGCGAGTGGTAAACCAAACGTATCAATTCGCGAAGGGTCGTCTGGCCGCGCAAATCGATAACACCATTCAACCGGGGATGCCAATGCCCCCATTCCCCAACCTGGACAAATTGAATTCGTCCTCCAAAATGGTCAACCACCTCCTGAAAACGAGTTGGATCCCACCATTTCGTAGTCGCATCGAATTTCCCCCCGGAGACAATGATCCAATATGGTATCTCGCCTCCCGTAACTTCATGAACTTGCGAATGCCAGCTTTTCTCCCGTGATGATAGATGAATGTCTCCCTTGAAAGCTGTCGATTTAATATTCAGGCGAAGGACACGATTCAACGAATCAACAAAAGCATGAACATAGTGGACAGGTGCGCGATTACTCTGGTTGATCAATTTGCAATCACATTTCACCACTTTCGCCTCAGGATCATCGTCCCGGATCTTCGTAATGTACGGATTATAGTTCCAAATATCCGGGCATGCAGTCCTCACGTCCGTCAAAAATCGCCTAGGATAATTTAAATGGAGGTCGCGAACCGCAGCCGTCAACATCACGACATCCCCCGGTGAAAAATGATTCTTCAGAATCAGCTTTTGCATGAATAACGTCGGCCGCACAGCCGACCCCAAGTATGATTGTGAAGCGGTGGTTCAGAACATGAAAGAAGAAAGGAGGGCTGTGATGAATCAGGAATTGAAGTCTTCCCACCACGATGCTCGCCAAGGAGGGCGTGTTACGCCCACGAGAGCCTGCGGTCGAACTACGCCGTCAGTTAGGCGACTCGAAATTTAATTCGACAAGGATCCGTCTGGTTTCAACCCTCCTCGGGAGGAGCTTTTTTTGAAAGTGGATTACGAAAAATGGATTGCTTCGAATTAAGCCGCTGCAAAATTTCTTGTTTGATGTGAAGAGGGACAGGTTGGAGACTCGGAAGCAAACTTTCAATCCGGCTCCAACGCGACGTTTTCCAGAAAGTCAAACTGCGTTTCATAGGATTAAGGCAACGCCGCCTCGACGGCTTTAATCTCTTTACGAAGAAATCCCGAGATGCGGTGCTTGATCAAATAGACCTGCATTCTATTAAACCCGGTATCATGGGCAACCCTTGAAACGGGCCACTCCCGAAGTACGTATAAATCGAAAACCTGAAAATGTTTGGGATGTACCCGGCCTTTTACACGCTCCAAGGCCGTTTCCAGCAGGTTCGAATCCCATTCCTTGTCCCAGATTTTCTCAATTTCCAAGCCCTGAGGGTCCGGCAATTCCAGTATTAGTTCATCATCGCCGGATCCGGGTGAAATCTCAGCGCAGTCCCGGCGATGCCGTCGGCGTAGACGCAGTTCGTCTGCGATTCTCCATTTTGTCTGGTTCAACAACCACCCTTTAAACGAACCACGTTCCCGGTCATAACGGAAATCGGTAATCGACTTTGACACCGCGATCACGGTTTCCTGCACAACATCCTGTGCCTCAACGTCAGATAAGCCAGCCTTTGAAGCGGTATTGTAAATCAAACGCCAGTAGGTATTGAAAAAATCCTGCCAGCTTTCTTCATCGCCCAAATCACGAAGTCTGCTCAAGAGACTTTGACGTGTCGGTATGAACTCAGTTTCTGCTTTTAACACCATACCCTTTCATACGCTTTCGAAGGCTCGAATCTTTCAAAAATAATAAAAAAGAATTTCAGAAAGAAACCGTGACCTCGATACGTATATAAAAGTGGAGGCACGAAGTCGCCATATTTTTTAAACAATACCCGCGCAAGTGGAACCAGATACACCAAAAGAATCCATCCGGATCCTGCATGTCGAAGATAATCCAATGGATGCGGCATTGGTCTCCGATCTTCTTAGAGGCGCTGATTTTCAATCCGATATTCTCCGCCTGTGCGATCGAAAATCGATCGAATCGGCTCTGACTCATTCACACTTCGATGTGATTGTATGTGATTTTTCGCTTCCCGGATTTGACGGCATGGAGGTGCTCGAAATTGCGAAAAACGCAACTCCTCAAACTCCCTTTATTTTCGTTTCCGGGAAGATCGGCGAGGAGACTGCGGTCGAAAGTTTGCAAAAGGGCGCGGTCGACTACGTGCTGAAAGATCGAATCGGACGCCTTCCGGGCGCAATTAAACGCGCGCTCGACTATGCAGCATGCCGCACGGAAGAGGTTCGACTTTCACAACTGACTTACGATCAGGCCAATCTCCTCGAACAAACCTCCGACGCCATTCTGGCTTTGGATAACGATTTTACAATTTCCTACTGTAATCGCAGTGCGGAAACGCTATTTTCGACCCCTCGAGCATTATTGATTGGGCAACCGGGAAAAGAAATTCTTTTTCCCCAGGACGCGCAGATGTTCGAAATTGTTGTCAAAGAATTACAGGAACGGGGCTCTTGGGCTGGAACACAATCTCTGCGCACTCCCGAAAAACGCTTTCTGGAACATCGATGGAACCGGGTTCAACATCCAGGAATAGGGCAATTTCGGGTGATTGTTTCTGTCAGAGATATCACGGAAGAAAAAGATCTCGAGGCAACAGTCTCGCGTAATCAACGTATTGAATCAATCGGCTCCATCGCTGCCGGAGTCGCGCACGACGTTAACAACTCGTTGACGCCGATCATGATGGGTATTGATCTTCTAACAACCGAAGCTGCCAACCCCGAAACAATTCGCTACTTAAAGGCGATGCATCAGTCAGCGCGACATTGCGCGGATCTGGTATCGCAAATCTCGATTTTTGCACGTGGACTCCGCGAGGAAGAGCGGGTGGTTTCGCTCCGCTCGTCATTATCCGATTTTGAGCTGATTTTCAGAGGTATTTGTCCGGCTCCAGTTCGCCTCGAATTCTCAATGAGCGACGAACTTTGGCCGATTCAGGGAAGTGCCACGAAAATCCTTCAAATGCTCATGAATCTCTGCATTAACGCACGTGACGCCATGGCCGCCGGGGGGATTCTCAGGGTTCAAGCACGAAATCTTAACGCAGGCTCTCCGGGACTGCCGCCCGAATTGCTCGGCGTCAATTGCGTTTGTTTAACAGTCGAGGATGCAGGCGCGGGGATGGCGCCGCAAACTGTGGTTCAGATTTTTGATCCTTTCTTTACCACCAAATCTGCTTCTGGTGGGACCGGGTTGGGTCTCGCACTTGTCAAAAAGATAGTTGAGGAACATGGCGGGCGAATCGAGGTTACGAGTAAAATCGGAGTCGGCACTCAGTTTCGTGTGTATTTACCCGCATTCAGATCGGATGATGTAGAACGCAAACCGTTCACCAACGGTATCGCCAAAATCGGATCTGGACAGTCGGTGCTCCTCATCGATAGCGAACTCGCTTTGCGGGATTTACTAAGTAGTGTGCTTGTTGAGGCCGGATTTCAAGTGTTTCGAGCCGAAGATGGAGCTGCTGGGCTCGCACTTTTCTTAAAAAAACGTGAATCCATCTCACTTATAGTCACAGACCTGTCGGTTCCTTATCTCGGAGGCCGCGAACTGATCGAAATCGCCCGAAAAATCAACCCTTTGGTTAACGCATTGCTTTGCAGCGGCAGCGTAGCAGTTGAGCAAACTCACGATCCAATATCAGCCCGGACGAGCTTTCTCAAGAAACCATTCACAGCCAGCGAGTTCCTCTCGGCAGTCACGACTATTTTGGGAGCCAAATACTAGCGGTTCCACTCAAAAAAGCGCATGAGCATGGTCGAAATAATCGATTTTTAGCCTCATAATCCGGTGAAAATGTGCCACAAACAAAAAAAATTTCTTTTTT
>JAQGOX010000242.1 GCA_028293365.1 Verrucomicrobiales bacterium
CCCTCGATAAAAGGACGGGCATATTCGATGAATTTCTCGTTCGGCAGAAAGCCATCTTCAGAGATCCAATCGCGAGGCAATAAATGCACGGCATTCGCGATGTCGTTCAAGTCCTGCAACTCGGTGATACACTTATAAGGAGCGCTGCTGGTCCGCACCAGCTTGACCATAAACCCACTCTTGCCATCGACCGCGGCGCGCACGGCAGCCTCGCCGCACGCACTTGCCTCGGCCGCATCAGTGGCGCTAGCCAGATGACCGGCGGCGCGTTGCGCGTACCCAAGACGAACGGTGCGAGTCTTCAGGTTTATTTTCCCCTGGACGATTTCAGCCAGTGCATCTGCCGCGCCTGAAAGGACCGGGTGACCAAAGGCGTCAAGCCGCGACTTATCGGCTCCGATTTCCTCACCTTTGGAGTTTTTAAGACCTTCGCCCACCACAACCACACAATACTTGTTTGCGGCGACGACTTCTTTGACCTTGGCCAAAAATGCCTCTTCGTTCAGTGGGATTTCGGGAAGCAAAATGATATGAGGAGCGTCATTCGCAGAGCGCTTTGCCAGAATTGTTCCCGCTGCGAGCCAACCGGCGGTCCGTCCCATTACTTCAATAATACAGCAGGCGCCGTCGTCCGTCGCCATCCCGCCCACATCCAGCGCGACTTCCGCAACCGTTGTCGCATTGTATTTCACCGCAGAGCCATAACCGGGGCAGTGGTCTGTATGCGGCAAATCGTTATCGATGGTCTTGGGTATGCCAATAACGCGCATTTCGTAATTGCGCTTAACAGCTTCCGCATGAATCTGGTTGGAGGTGTCCTGAGAATCATTACCGCCGACATAAAAGAAATAGCGAATATTGTGGGCCTGGAAAATCTCGAAAAGGCGGTCCATATCCTTGGCCGCTTGTTCCGGTTTTTTCTTAAAATCGATTTTATAGCGGCAGGTGCCGAGGGCTGGACCTGGAGTAAATTTGAGGCCTTCGATGGCGCGGGCTTTTTCCTCGTTGAGGTCGATCAGGTCCTCATTAAGGATGCCAAAAATCCCGTTCAGGCCGCCGTAAATCTCTTCAATAGCGCCATGTTTCCCCGCTTCCTGGATCACACCGGCAACACTCGCGTTAATAACGGCGGTAGGGCCACCCGATTGTGCGACCAACAAATTTCCAAGTAATTCAGCCATACTTTCTTTTTTTTCTTCCTGGGCGCGGCCCTTTCGACTCGCAGACCGCCCTTCTGATTAAACAGAGAACGCAAACCTTGCCAACCTGCGGAGGCGATGTCAAAGGCGAAAGACGGGCCATCGGCAAACTATTTCCCCTACCTTAATGGCGCGTAGAACTTGAGAATCTGCGGATAGGTCTGAAGTTAACGGGAAAATCTGCACTTACGTGAAATTTTCCCCTCGCTGGCGATAATATCTTTAGCATAGATTCCTCCGTCATGTCCTGGAAGGTTCTGATTACTGCTCGAGTTTTTTCAACTATTGGAAAACCTGCATTGCAAGCACTGCACGATGCCGGTTGCGATATAAAAATGGCTGATCCTTCGGGACCGCTTTCGGTGGCAGCTTTGGCAACCTCGCTTCCCGGCGTTGACGCGGTTCTCGCCAGCCCTGATAAATATTCCGCTGAGGTTTTGGCGTCGGGTGCCGCCAGCTCACTCAAAATCATTTCTCGTTGGGGGGTTGGTTACGATTCGATTGATATAGGCGCGGCTACCAAACAGGGAATTGTTGTGGCATTCACTCCAGGGATGCTGAACGAAACGGTGGCAGATTGGGCCTGGGCCCTTTTGCTGGGGATCGCGCGTCGCGTTCACCTTGGACATCAGAGCGTCACCAGCGGAGGTTGGCAGAATACCTGGGGCCACGATGTTGCTGGTAAAACTCTCGGTATAATCGGTTGCGGTCGAATTGGCCAGGCAGTAGCCAGGCGCGCGCGCGGATTTAATATGCGCGTGATCGGATACGACACCCAACCGAGTGCCGCGGATTGCGGGATCGAATATGTTCCACTCAATCAACTACTGCGGGATAGCGATTTCATTTCTCTTCATGCTGCTTTTACGCCGGAAAGCCGGGGCATGATCGGACGCGACCAATTAAAACAAATGAAACCGAGCGCATACCTGATAAATACCGCTCGGGGTCCATTAATCGACGACGAGGCACTCACGGAAGCTTTGAAAACCGGTCAAATAGCCGGTGCGGCCCTGGATGTGTTTAGCACGGAACCGCTGCCCGCTGACAGTGTCCTTCGGACTGCGCCAAACCTTTTACTAACCCCCCATCAGGCGTCGTTTGCCCGCGAAACCGGCGAACGCGTCTCCCTTGCGGCAGCCGAGGCCATCGTCGACCTCCTCAAAGGAAGAAAACCACGCTGGGTAGTCGATCCAAATGTTTTCTCGGTATCAAATCTACGAGCCAAATTAAATTCTTAACTTATGCGCAGTAACTTCGTCCGCAAAAAGCTAAAAGCTGGTGAATCCTCCGTTGGGACGTGGCTGACGTTATCAAGTCCAACCGCGGCGCATTTAATGGCCCGGGCCGGGTTTGATTGGTTGACGATCGAGCTCGAGCATACGCCAACGAGTTTTGAAACTGCGGCCGTCAATTTTGCAATCATCGGTGCTCAGGGAACGGTGCCGCTTTGCCGCGTTCCCTGGAATACCGGGGAGAATATAAAGCGGGTCCTCGATACTGGCGCATGGGGCATTATCGTCCCGATGATCAAGAGTCGTGCGGATGCTGAAGCGGTTGTCGCGGCTGCTCGGTACGCTCCACTAGGCGAACGATCTATTGGAGGCCAAATGCATGCCGCCAATTTTGACACTGATCCCGGAACTTATTATTCGCGGGCGAACGAAGAAATCCTCGTAATTCTCATGATCGAACATGTTGCGGCAATTGAGAATATTGAGTCGATACTGAGCGTCCCTGGTATCGATGGCTATTTCATCGGGCCTAATGATTTGCACAACTCCCTGGGTAAACCGCCGGCTTTCGAGAGCGACGACAAGGACTTCTGCGATGCTCTCGCACATGTGCGTGCCGTCGGAAAGAAACTCGGAATTCCCTCGGGGATTCACGTGGCGGACGCAAACGCCGCAAAAAGGCGTATTGCGGAAGGATATCAATTCATCGCTGTTGCGAGCGAAACTGGTATGATGTTAGCAAATGCCAGGGAAATAACCAGCACTTTGGGCATTGGCAGCGATAGAACGGTCGCAAAGTATTAGCGGTGGTTTTACCGAGCGCGCTGTTTTCGCTCGGATAACAAGCGCTTGATTTGAACGAGTACTCCGTCAGGCGACCCGCCCTTGCTCATGTAACCATCAGCGCCTTTTTCCAACGCCTCGGTTAACACGTCGTCCTTGTATCCCAAACCGGTCACAATCACCACAGGAAGGCCGGGATGCGCCTTCTTCAATTTCGATAGTACTTCAAGGCCATCGTCATTCCCGAGCATTACGTCGAGTATAACGATATCCGCGCTGTGTTCTTGTGCGGCGGCCAAAGCCTCGGCGGCATCCATTGCCGCACTCGCTTCATACCCACAGCGTGTGAAGTATTCCAGGAACATCTGGCAAAGGTGCGCATCGTCGTCGACGATCAAGACATGTTCGCGTCCCGCAGTTTCATCGAAGAAACTAACTGCCTGCTGTCCATCCGTGAGCGTAACCTGAATTGGCTCCATGGTAATTTTAGATTGCTTCATCTATTCGGCCCTAATTTCCTGCACTGGTTTGTCACGAGCAGTCGGGATTGTCACCCTGAAAATAGCAGGCTCTGGAGGATTCGAACGAACAATGGAAAAAAGCTGGCCGTCACCGCACGTTTTGGCCCACCCAATGAGCACATCGTAAACCTGAGCCTGCTCGTCCGGCAGGAGCGGTACTTCTTCAAGCGTTTCGACCCAGATCATACCAAAAGATTCTTCAACCGAAAATCGATGCCTTATGCACTCGCGCAATGCGTTCTGGAAACTCGCGCAAAAGATTTCGGTTTGACTCAAGCCTTCGGTGTTTGGAAGGCTCTCGGAAAATTCAGCGATTAGTCCGGGTTGCATGGTGCCAAAAGGGTGGCGTCACCACCTTTCTGGCGCAAGAAAACCTTATTGGAACTTATCCACCGCAACTGACATTTTATTCACAGAGGAAAAAATTATTCATTTAGCTGCAAGAAACATCGAAGGCAGAACCTTCATCCAGGTATAAGATTTCCGTAAGCGGAGACCTGCTCGATGGCCCTGGGAAAAAACGGACCTGAGGACTTTTACTGAAGGGGTGCCAAAGGCGGCCCGTTTTGTGGCGGCGGATTGGTAGGAGCAAAATACTTTCCTAAAATGGGGCCGAAGTCCGGATGCCCATGAGCATATTCAACGAGTTTTTTTCGAAAGTCTTCGAGGCTTGGTGCGCCAACCCGCTGGTAATCTGATATTGCCCGGCCTAATTCCAGGTTTTGCCGACGCACCGCGCTGACCTCGCGCAACAAAAAAACAAACAAACTAGCTGAAAGGACCAACATTAAAACCAGTGTGTATTGAAAGCTTCGTCTTAATGATCGAACCGTTTGCAGCACTAATTCACTCGGCACGGCGACAGGTCCTGCAGGTGTGCCCCCAGCTCGAAAGTCCGGAATTATTGGATCGGTCATGGTTTAATGAATCGAAGACTTGTTGGTTTCAGTTCCACCGGTTCGAATGCCGACTGAACGAAGCAGCGGAAGTATGGCTGGGTTATGTTTGCTATACTCTATAGTGTCGCCTGCCAGCGCCTGAGCAACCGTGCGGGTCCGCGCGATGTTTGCCGATTCCATTTGCAGGATGTGCAATGTGCGCATCCCGGTAACGAAAGCGAAGGAAACGCAAGCAATCGCAGCCACACAAAACGTGAGCAGGACTAAAAGCAGGGTCGTAATCGGATCTTTTTTCATTGCGTTACGCCCAAATTACGCAGAGCCAGTCCGCTTTCCAATCCAAATCCATTCGATTCGGCCCCTTCTCGGGTTTTCCGTTGTCCATTTTGATTTATCAGGGTGGCAGCGCGAAAATGTGAATTTTCGTGATTTATGAGCGGAACCCCCTTACCTTTGAAGCATGTCAATCTGGATTCTTCTTGTGGCTTTGGTCGTGATTTTTGCCGCCCTCGGGTTTTTTCTCGGCGCGGTGCGGACGGCGGTAACCATCATAGGATTGTTTATTGGTCTGATTCTGGCGCGAGGTCTATCGCCAACTGCGGCAAAGATATTGCCGTCGATCGGAGTCAAAAGCTTCTCGGATATTTGGCTGCTTTCGCCCGTTGCGGTCGTGGTTTTGTTTGGCCTTGTCTTCCTGGGAATTTCATTTGCCATCCATGCCCAGGTCGCCAAAAAGATCAAAAGCAAAAATGACGACCTTTTGTGGCTTGGATTCGTGCGGATGAACCGCCATATGGGCATTTGCGTCGGGTTACTGGGCGCAATTGCCTCATTCTTCGCCATTGGAGTAGTGGTTTACTCGGTCGGTTATGCAACAATTCAGCTTTCCGGGGATAGTATTCCGGGTACCGTATCCACCATTAATACGCTCCGGCGCGACATGGAAACGTGCGGCTTTGATCGAGATTTCGCCGCGCTGGATAAAACTTCGCCGAAATTCTACCAAACTGCAGACGTGCTCGGACTGATTTATCAAAATCCCATCCTGCAGAGCCGCATTAAT
>JAQGOX010000268.1 GCA_028293365.1 Verrucomicrobiales bacterium
AGACCAAGGTTGAATCGACTGACGACTCAAGACCATATTCACCAAGCAGTGCCAGCATCCAACAAATGATCAACGAGACGCAAATCTATCGATCTGGGAACTATTGAACTGACATTCAAACGAGTCGCAGCTCGATAGGAACAGAGGTCCAGTAACATTGTGAGCGTCGTCACCTCCGCTACTACATTTTGGCGAAGGTGACGACTGTGGAAATTCTATTCTACGGCTCGGCAATAATCTTTGCTCGCTCTTCCTGATATTGGCCAGGGGTGATTTTGTCTGCTTTGTAGAGCTCGAGCAGGTCTGCCAACTTTTCTTTTTTGGTCTTGGCTGCGGGCGCCGCCTGAACGATTGGGGTACTCTCGACTGCGGGCGCCGGCTTCGCTACCGCGGGCGCTTTCACTACGGGAACCGGTTTCTCAGCCGGTGGCACCGGTTTGGTTGCGACTGGAGGAATCGATTTCTTCTCCGCATTTTCCTGAGCGTGGAGCGCTTCGAGGGCACGCGCATGCACAACAGCAGTATCAACCTCCGCCGGCGCCTCCGTCCGCAGCGGTGGAGTGGGCTGCGATGCGGTGGGGGCTGCCGGAGCGGGAGCCACGGCTGGGGGGGCTGCATTACCCGTCACAGTTTGATTCGAAGCCTTTTGCTGACGGAGAATTTCACGCGCCCGCTCCAGAACCGCATCGCTCCGGTCCGGTGAGGACGGCGGCTGTGGGGTCGTAATAACGGTTGAAGGCAAGGCTGCTGGAGCAGCCTGTACTGGAGCTGACAACTGCGCCGCAGGAGGCGTGACCACCACAATCGCAGGACTTGCCGGAGCGCTCGTGCTGGGAGTTGCGATCGAAGGTGAAACCGGCGCGTCTTTAGTTGAGTTTGGCTGGTTACGCAATACCTCACGAGCGCGGGCATAAGGGTCGATCTGCCCTGAATCGCTTGCGGGGGCTGGCGTCGCAGTTTTCCCGGCACTCTTTTCCAATTCTTTATTTTGCCGGATGAGCAACCGACGGGTTTTTTCATTTAATCCGCTCCCAGGAGCTTCAGCCGGGACGCTTGAACTCAGGACCGCTGTTGCGGGCACTGGAGTGGAAGCGGCAGTGGCTGATTGTTTCTGGCGCAGCTCCGCGCGAGCGCGCTCCAGGGCTTCATCGCTCGCTGGTGGTAATGAGGTTCGAAACGGCTGGGCGTCGGCGGCGACCGCCACCGGAGCTGGAGATTGCGCAACGGGCGTTTTGATATTTGGGTCGAGTTTCGGCAGGGCAGTCTGAGATTGCGTGGCGGGTTGCGCTGGCGGCGCGGAGACTGAACTGTTTGTTTTCTCCGATGCCTGATGTTCGCGCAAAATGGCGCGGGCTCTTTCAAGGACGGCAGGATCAACCTGGGCGGTAGTCGTCGAGTCTGAAGAAGTTTTGGAAGGCACCGAAGCATCCGCGTTTTTCGCGGCGATTCTTGCCTGCTCCGCCTCGGCCTTTTGTTGGCGAACAATTTCGCGCGCGCGCTGTTGCAATTCTTTTTCAGTCTCAACTTTGGCAACCGTCGGAACGACCGCCGGCGTCGATTCGTGGAGCACCTCGATGGCGCGTTCCTGGCCTTTCGCGATTTGCGCGTCATTTAAATTGGCTGCCGTGACCGGCTTCTGCATTTTCTCTCGCAACTCCTGCGCCGCACGCTCATGCGCATCGGCAGGTGCCTCGGCCGGTTTGGCAAATTTTGACGCAAGTGTGGTTTCGGGCGTGGTGCGAACTTTATTGGATTTTTTCTCGACGGGCTTTTTAGCAGGTGGGGCAGCCACTGGCGCGGGTTGTGAATGCAATGCTTCGAGCGCGGCTGCCTGAAGTTTTTCTATTTGTTCGGCAGAAGGAGCTGACGCCGCTGCCGGCGGTTGAGTTGCCGCTGTTTGAGAACTGGGATTTACGGCTGCGTTTTGGGCAACCAACGTCGCTGAAGCTTTCCTGGTTTCAGCTTGCTGCGCGTGCAAAACCTCGAGGGCCGCCGCTTGCAGTTTTTCAACTTGTTCTACAGAAGGCGCGATTGCCATTACCGGAGGTTGAGCTGTCACGGGTGGCGAACTCGGGCTTGCCAAAGTGTTTTCAGCAACCAACGTAGCGGACGGCTTCGTCGTTCCGGCCTGCTGTGCATGCAGAACCTCGAGGGCTGCCGCCTGGAGTTTTTCGATTTGGCCGGGAGTAGGCGCAGATCCAGCCACGTGAGAACGTTCTGCTGGCACTTCTGAAGTTTCTTTCACCGCAGCGGTTTCGACAACTACAGCAGGCGAAATCTTTTCGGGCCCGGATGGTTCTGCGTGCAGCGCTTCGACTGGTTTCGCCGGAATGACAGCGATTTGGCTAAGTGAGTCCGCCTTGCTCGTCACTTCGACGGCTGCGGGAGAGGTTGTCTTTTGACTCAGAACGTCCAATCGCGCGCTTTGAATCGCAGTGAATTCCTGCATTCTCTGGGCTTGACGCTCGCGGCGAGCGCCCTCGGCGAGGAGTGCTTCGGCGGTTAATTGCGCTTCACGGCGTGATCTGGCTATTGCGACTTTCGCCTCGAACTGACGGACGGCGTCGAGACCCCTGCGCGTGGCTGCTTCGCCCTGCGCTTGAACTTGCAGTGCCTGGGCCGCTCCGGCGGTCGCATCGATTCTGGTTTCGAGCTGTCCGGCCGCGCTGACAATCCGCAGTGAATCTCTGGATTTCTCCGCCTGGGAAATCTGATATTCCACATCGCTCCGCAGGTGTTCAGCCTGCTTAGCGGTGAGCTTGCCTTCAGTTCGGAGCGTGGCAATCCTTGCGACCAGTTGCTCACGCACCGACATCGGCGCGCCTGCATTTCCGGCGCTTTCGTGCAACTCCGTATTGCCCGGTTCGACTGAGACAGATAAATTCTGTGCGAGGATCGGCGAAGCTGCCAGGCCGGATACACATCCAAATCGGATCAACCTTGAAAAATGCATTAACCCTTAATACTGAAATAGCTCCGTTGAATCAAATCAATTTGACAGGCGAAAAACGGGAGCGCACCCGGCGATTTCGCTGAAATCCGCTTTATACTCGATTCGAACTGAGGTGCGTGGCACCCGCTTCTTCAGTATCTGGAATGGCAGACTTTTAAAGCTGCGAATGTTTTTTGTTTGCACATTACCCGAAAACAGTAGAATAGGCAGACCAACCAGCCCAACCAGGCTGCTGATTTTTACCAACACTAAATGAATAGCTCAACCATGCGCGCTGTGGGTGTGTTGCCCGGCAAACGAGAAGTTCGCCTGCTGGATCACCCCGCCCCCGTCATCTCCAAAGACAATGAAATCAGGGTCAAATCCCTGGAAGTTGGAGTGTGCGGCACTGACAAAGAAATTTGCACTTTCGTTTATGGGTCCCCTCCCGCCGGATTCGATTACCTGGTGATCGGACACGAATCGCTCGGTCAAGTGGTGGAAGTCGGATCAGCCGTTCGCGGACTAAAGCCCGGCGACCTGGTCGTACCTTCCGTGCGGAGGCCTTGCGCACACGAGGATTGCCTTCCATGCCGAAGCGGTCAACAGGACTTTTGTTCAACGGGTGATTTTACCGAACGCGGCATCAAAATGAGACACGGTTATATGACCGAGTTTTATGTGGATCAGGAACAATTCATGAATCCCGTTCCGGCTGCTCTGCGCGAGGTCGCAGTGCTGGTGGAACCGCTCACGGTTGCCGAGAAAGCGATGGCGCAAGTTTGGAAGACTCAAGCGCGATTGCCCTGGATCAGCCCAAATACTCCCGAAACACAAAAAGGCAAAGGGCTCAAGGCCGTTGTCCTCGGGGCCGGTCCGATCGGAATTCTTGGCGCAATGACCCTGGTGATTAACGGCTTTGAGACTTACGTTTATTCACGCTCGAAAAAGCCGAATCCCAAGGCGGAATTAGTTGAATCGTTTGGGGCCACTTATATTTCCTCCGAGACGGAAACTGTTGAACAATTAGCCGAACGCGTCGGCAACATCGATCTCGTTTATGAAGGCTTGGGAGTGGCCAAAATTTCATTCAATGTAATGAAAGCTCTCGGAACAAACGGAATTTTTGTTTTCACCGGAATTCCAGCACCAAAACCGGCGATTCCGGTCGATGCCGATCAGATTATGCGCAACATTGTGCTGAAGAATCAGGCGATCATCGGAACGGTAAATGCCGATCAGACAGCATTCCAAAATGCCATTCGGGACCTGGGTGTATTCATGAAGCGCTGGCCAAATTCGCTCAAGGCATTGATCACCGGACGCCACTCCATTGAAGATTATCGGGAGCTACTGTTAACCGAAGAAAAGCACGGCATAAAAAACGTGATTTCGATGGCGTAATGATCGCCAAAACTAAACATCGCACCAAAGTCTCATTAAAATGAAACGTACTGGTCATCGGGGAAAATCCTGAGCACGCCATTTTTTTACTGAACGATCGACTCACGAAAGGTTCATGGATTCAACCAAGGGTTTGGCTTGCTCGTCGCTCTGAAATAAAATAAAAAAAATATCGTCCTTTATCGTCTTTTATCAGCTTTTGCTGGAGATTATCGTCTTTTTAACCGTCTCTCATCGTCTCACTTCGCCATTTACTGTCGCGCATCGCTTTGGCCAACCGGCGAAAATCCTCGAAAGGGAATAATCTCGCGCAGAGATGAAGAGGCGCTGAGAAAGGAGCAGGAATTCGGAAAGCGAGCTTGGATTTGGCTAAATCACAATCGGTTCGGGGAAAAGAGTGTGTGTCAGCGTGTGCGAGTGTGATTTGATGTAATCGCACACCTTGTGAAGTTGGATGCCGACTCCAGTCGTGTCCTCACTTCATCCCCCCCCTATGCCAGAAGCGTTAAAATCGTATAAATTCGTATACACCACATGCGATACGCGTCGATGATCAATGCTGGGGTACGCGGTTGAATTGATTCAATCGCGTGCCCCAGCGTCGTTTTGCCACAAGCGCCTGAAGTTGCGCATGGAAATCCATGCCAAATAAAATGTCAAAGAGCGGCGAGCGGTTTTGAACGCCCGCACAATGGTCCGAGATTCCGCTCGGGCGGATATGATTCTTTTACCTAATTACCTGTTACGATGTCAATTGCGATTCTCATGATGTCTTTTTGATTTAGTTCGAGCAGCCTTGAAGACAAGGGTTTCCGCGATCTCCACGACTCAATTCAGTGATAAATCGCCCCCGGCTACTGCACTCGCAGTTTACGTGCCCTATCCGACCTTGTCTCCCCTGTCACTAAACGTAAATAACTAGGACCCCTTTTCTTTCTGTTTAGGACTAGGTAGTGGATGTGCGACCTGAGCTCTTGAGGTGCCGCTTGCAACGAAGTATCACCTGCTTGCGAAACTCATGAAGGGAAATGCCTTTAACTTCCAAATTATCGTACCAGAGGGCTACTTCTGCCGTAAATGTAGTTTCCGCTGCGTCAACTCCTGGAGCATGCGGATCAATCGCATGAGCGAAGCGATCGTAAACAACAGCAAGTGCCTCGATTTGAACTTGAGGCAGGACTACAGATGCATCTTCTGGAGTCGCTGGCATTTATTTCGTAAATCGAAAATACGGTCCATGTAAACGTCAGCCCCGCAATACGGATGATCTTCCGTTAACGATTGAATTCTCGTGGCCGCGTGGTCGCATAAGTTGACCATCCAACCCCAACGCTCGGCAATAATCGCGAGATCGTCTGTTTCACGAGCACAAAGCGCGATCATCTTATAAATTCCCAACAACTGGGTTTCCAACTGGCGCGCCTCCGCGTGAAAGGGAGCGCACAAAGTGGGCGGAAGTTGAGAGACATTCCTGTCAAACTCCTCCAAAGCCGAATCGCCGAGACCTTGAACAATCGCTTCTGAAATACATTGAGCCACGAAGGAACTTTACCGCCGCGTCTGTTCATTGTCCATGTGGATTTATGGCTGAAACCAGAGCAGGTGTTCGACACAGGTCTCCAAGGACTGATTGGAAGCGGCGGCTCTCCTTTGAATAGTAGGAAACGGGAGAGAACAAATTTTGCAGGTGATTCGATCGTATCGTGAGTCAAAAACAGGTTGGACCCCGGCAATGGAAACGCTGCCAGGGAACCAGATCTCTTTGCACTGAATGAACCCGGCTCGACACTGAAAGTTTTCTGGATCCTGGTAAGAAACCGGGATTGGGCGAGAGGGCCAGTGCGACAGCTTGCTGGAAATGGAGCTGCAGAGTAAAAGAAGGATGACCTAGAAAAACGGTCCGGAGGGAACCGGGACCAGGAGCAATCCCGG
>JAQGOX010000918.1 GCA_028293365.1 Verrucomicrobiales bacterium
GGCGAAGGGTGCTGAATGCAACATCGAACCCGCGACGGGCCAATTCCGCGGAAATCCTCGCTTTAAGAAGCTCGGGCAGGCCGGCGTGGTTCAGATAGACGATGAACGCGACAATCGTGCAAATGAACAGGAGCAAAGAGATGCGAAACCAGCGGAATATCCGCCGGAATTGACTCCATCCACCGCGTTTAGGCAGCTGAACCGGCACGGCTTATTTGGGGTTTGGAGTCATAAGGCGCAAAATCTCCTGATAAGTTGCGCCTGGAAATTCGAAAATCAACCGCTCGGATTCGCCTTCAGGAATATAGGAAGCATAAACGTTTGGGGTTCGTCCGGGAGTTCGACCACCGAACACGACTGAAATCTGCCTGGATTGTGCGGGGTCAGCCACACCAAGAGTCATGCTACTGGACGAATTCATGAGACCGAATACGGCCGCTTTTTGGTTTCCTTTGGCGACCCATCGGGGCGTTTTAATTTGCGCTATGCGAAAGATGATTTCCTCTATAGCGGCGTTCAAAACCTCATCCGGCGACCACCGTCCGGTGGCTGCGCGCGGCAGCATGTTGGTCGTATCGTTGAAAACGAAGGCAAGATTTGTAATCGCAGCCGGAGTAATATTCCAAAGGCGGCGATCCCTGACCTGGAACGAGTGACCGGGAAGTGCTTCTACCGAAGCCGTGGCGGTTCTGTATACGGGAACTTCATCGCTGCGCTTTGCGAAAATAGTGTCGGGCGGATTGGCTGCGGCACCAAAATCAACGCGAACGATGGGCACATTTGTAGCGACGCCGGCGAGATTTGTTCCGAGTTTCAAAAACGTATACTGCTTCGAAGGAAGGTTAAGCCCGTATTGTTTCAAGTCGGCCTCAGTTGGGACATCTTTAGCGAAATCGACGATTTCGAGATTCGCGGCGTTCGTCAGCATTTCGCCAACCAGGCCCGGATCGGCCGGAAAATTCCCAGGGGCAACCATCCATTTTCCGTCGCGCTTTTCAAGATCAAAGGATTCGGCCGTTCGAATCTGAATTGTACTAACAGCGCCGGGTTGCAATTCGAGCAAATGCGGGTCATGGAAGTTTTTATAAGGCTGTTGCAGAAAATCCAAAAGATCTCGCGAAACAAGCACCACATTGCTTCGAACCAGACTGCGGGCGAAGACTTTCGCCTGATCGTTGGTGGGGCTCCTGCCGAATTCGATGCTGGCCAGCGTGTTCGTATCGGAAAGAAGCGATAGTGTAGCGGCTGGTGTTTGGAGCCCGAATGGTTCAAGGTCCAGTGTGGGGGCGTCCTGAACAAATTTCGCGACATGCGCGCTTTGAAGGCGAATCAGCAATTGTTCGACGCCGTTGCTATCAGCCCGACCCGGTAGTGGACGGGTGATGCGCCACTGCTGGTTCGTTGGATTGCGCTGAATTTCAAACAGTCTCGGACCACTGGCGACCTGAACGCGATCGAACTGCAGCGACGCTATATCAACCAGCCGCGTATCGCGCCACTGGCTTGCGGATTCGGGTAAATGTTTCAGCAATTTCGAATCGGTCACAGCCACTTCCGGTGACCCGACGATTTGGACGTAAATTCGTTCCCCGATCGGGGTGTTCCCACCAATTTTCAAATGAATGCGTCCAGTGGAGGTCTGAAAGGTCACCGAAATTCGCGCGGGATCGAGCCCAAATGACTTGAATCCGCCGGGATCGTTCTGAACCTCTTGTGCGCTAACGGTTCCCAATTTCGAGGCAGCAGCCAATTCGGAGATCAGCGACTCAATCCCGGTGCTCTGCGCTGGATAGGATGGAGACGAAAGTTGCCACCCATCATTGGTGCGCTGAATCCGAATCAGGGCATTCGTGCGTGTAATCTCGACTGCAGTAATGGTGGAGGGATCGAAACCCGGGATAAGCTGAGGAACCGAAGTTTTAATATCGGTTTCTGCCATGCGGCTCTCAAAAAAGTAAATAAACGCAAACAAAGTGAGCGCGCAGGCGGACAGAATAAAAGTAGAGCGAAAGGTCATTCGTCTTAGTAGCGACGCCGCACCCAGACGCCAAAGCCGGTAATTAAGACCAGCCCCGGAACGACTAGCAAAAAGATCCAGCGAAAGATCTGCATTTGGTGTTCGGTGATGTTAAACTTGTAATCTTTGACCGCATGCGGCGGGATCTCTGAGAGCATCACATCTCGGTTTAAAAGCCAATCGACGGCAAGCAGGCCGAAATCGTAATTGCTCAAGGAATCGAGTAATCTATTCGAAAGAAAATAAGAATCCCCGACCACAACCATCCTGCCAACCCCGCGATCGGCGCTGACGCCCTGAATGCTTCCCTTTTCTACTGCAGCCGCAAGTGGAAGAGAACCGTGCTTTTCCGAACCTGCGGGGTTTTTACTGCTTGAATAAATAAAGCCGGACTTGCTGGTGCTTATGAGCTCACTCACCTTGGGTGAATCGGTTCCCGCCAGGGTGGAACGCTGGCCCACAGTACGGGGAACGATAAGGGCAAGGCTCGAATTCAACAACGGCTTGACGATCGCATGCGCGCCGAAATGGGATGCAACGACAATATCGGCTTGTTGGGCTTTTGCTTCATCGATGTCGCGCACGTAATTTAAGCCGACATCGAGATTCCAGGCGGAAAACAGCGAATCAAAACCGAGCCTGCCTCGGGTTTGAACGCTGGCATAGTTCAACAATATGAAAACCCGGCCTCCGCGGCTCAAATACTGGTCAACCCGTGCGACCTCCTGAGGAAGAAATACCTGAGTTGGTCCCGCTACTATCAAAACCTGGCAATCGAGCGGAATATCCCGTGTGGCTAGATTTTCCAGTACACTGCATTCTATGTCATTTTCAGCGAGGACTTTTGCAAATTTGCTGTAACCGCCGCTGTCTTCCTCGCTTTGAATGTCATGTTCGCCATGGCCGGTAAGAAAACAGATTTTGGCCCGGCGTGGTTCTACAACACTGGCGATTGCGGAAGTGAACAATTGCTCCCCCTTGAACGCAGAGCGCCGAAATCCCTCCCCACTCAACTGAAACTCCGAAAGCTCGCTGGACATAACCGTCCTGGTGCGATCTTTGTAATCGAAGATCACTCGACTGCCCTTTGCGGAAACGGCGAATTTATATTTTTCGCGGACCAATTCCGCCCGGCCCGGCTGGGTGAAATCGATATATTCGAGGTCGATTTTTGGACAATTCAATTCGTATTCTTTGAGAAGAGTCTTAACGGCATTGAACATTTCGCGGTCGCCGACGGGATCGAAATAAATGATCACTTTGACGTGATTCGTCAGTGAATTCAGGATGCGTTTCGTGAGTGGCGAAATCGTTACTTTGGCGGAATCGACCTGAAACCGCCAATAATGACGAGAGGCGAGATAGTTTCCCATGACCAATATGGCCAATAGCGCCAGACTCGAGACGACGACGTTAAACGCCATGGCCCATTTGCGCCCGCGGCTGAAGCTGGCTGGTTTAATCGGTTCTTCGTCCATGGCTATTTCCACCGCCGACTCTCAACCACCCGCAAAGTGAGAAAAAGAAAGAAAATGGTAAAACTAATAAAATAAATAACCCAGCGTGAATCGATCTCTCCGTGCGCAAACTCGCGCATATGGTCAGTCATGGAAAGATGCGCAAAAAGTTTATCCTGCCAGCTTTTCCCCGGCATCGAAACCGTCGAACGGAGGCTTACCAGAAAAAGAGCCAAACCCAGGCCGTAACTGACTGCCGCGGCAATAATCTGGCTGCTGGTCAGCGCTGAGGCAAAGCAGCCCAGGGACATATAGACCGATCCAATCAGGAAAATACCCAAAAGGGTGTTTGCGATCAGAGAACCACTCAAGGTTGGCGCATTGAGATCGGTGTAGTACTGCAAAATGCCAAGATAAACCAGCAACGGTATCCAGGTAATCAGGAAAAAAATCAGAGCACCGCTGAACTTGGCTAATACGACCTGAAGGTCGCTGACCGGAGCAGTCATAAGCGTTTCATATGTTCCGGAAAACTTCTCCAACGCAAAAGTCCGCATCGTGATCACCGGCGCGGTCAGCAGCATGATCATCCAGAAGTAGAAGCTGTAATAGAAAATCTCAGTTAAGGGCAGCTCCGTGGGATCGGAATTCAATTTGGTCAGCACATCAATCAGGCTCAGGCCGAGCATCAACAGCACGGAAGCGATGAGTACGTAGCCGGTCACTGACATGAAATAACAGCCAAGTTCCCGCCGCAAGAGTGTGAAATAAACCCGCATCAAAGTTGCTCCTCTTCTTCTTTGTCACCCCTGGTCACTTTCACAAATATTTCTTCGAGACTATGCTTGTCCCGGGTCAGTTCCCGCAAGGTCCAGCCGTGTTGACGGACCTGTTCGAAAACAATAGGCCTTAAATCCACACCATTCTGCGGCGTCAATGAACAGCGGTGATAATCCCCATCGATTGGCGAAATATCTGTGTTTTGAATCATTTCCAACGCCGCCCAGCATTCGATCAATTCTGCCAGAGGCGCGGATATCTCTGCTATCACAGGGCCGCCCTGAAAAATCTTTCTCTGCAGGTTCTCGGTGCTGTCCGCCGCGAGAATGCGGCCTTTGTGAAGAATGATCACCCGGCTGCAGGTCATTTCAACTTCGGGCAGGATATGCGTTGAAATCAAAACGGTATGTTGCTTGCCGAGATCTTTGATCAATTGGCGAACCGAGCGAATCTGGTTTGGATCCAAGCCGATAGTAGGTTCATCCAAAATGATCAACTCGGGTTGGTGGACCAGAGCATCCGCGAGGCCGACCCGCTGCCGGTATCCTTTGGAGAGATGTCCGATCACTTTATTTCCAACATCAGAAAGTCCGCACTGATCAATCACGATTGCGACCCGTTCGCGGCTGTTGGGTCGACTCAATCCTTTGAGTCGCGCGCGAAACTTCAAATACTCGCGAACGCGCATGTCGAGCGGAAGTGGATTGTTCTCCGGCATGTACCCGATCCGCCGCCTGACCTCATTTGCCTCGCGAAAAACATCGTGGCCAGCGACGATGGCCGATCCGCTGCTGGCGGGCAGGAAACAGGAAAGAATACGCATCGTCGTGCTTTTGCCCGCTCCATTCGGACCGAGCAAACCCACTATCTGACCGCGCGCAACGGTGAACGAAATATCGGAAATCGCTTTATGACCAGCATAACGCTTGGTCAAATGCGACACCTCTATCATTGTTTCAATCATTTCGTTTGCGATAGAACTGGATCCTACAGTAAATCCCGGTCCGCTGGCAAAATTATCGAACGATTACTTCGAGCACGCCGCGGCGGGGAGGTCGCGGTGCCACGACCTGTAATTTCGCCGTGGTCCCTTTCTTATGCCGGGAAAGTAATCGCGCTGCTCCGGTGATGGAATCAAGCGCCTGACCATCGATACCTTCGAGAATAAAACCGCGCTGAATTCCGGCCTCGGCCGCAGGGCTGCCGCGATCTACGGCGGTAATTGCAAAACCGCCACTTTCAAGACCGAGACGCGCGGCAATTTCCGGATTCAAGACATCCACCACGGCCCCAATCCTGTCACGAATATAGCCCGCATTGAAGTAATTAACCTCCGGCACCAGACGCACGGAGACGGTGCGGCGATCCGAGCCGCGCTGGACCGTAAATGAAACGTCCTGTTTATCGTTTGCAGCGATCAATTCGCGGTTCAAAGCCATGGTGCTGCGCGGGAGTTTATTGTTTATTCTGATGATGATGTCTCCGGGACGCAGGCCTCCTTTGTCGGCGGGGCTGCCAGGTTCGACCGTTGCCACGGAGATTTCAGCCGGGCGGGATTGAAAAGTTGCGCCGAACCAAAGGGATTTGACCATTTCAGGCGTGTAGATTTCGGCCAGACTTTCGGAGATCCGTTTAACGGGAATTGCGAAACCGATCCCCTGCCCTTCCTTGTAGACCGCCACGTTCAGGCCGATGACTTCGCCTCGCAAATTGACGAGTGGACCACCGCTATTGCCGGGGTTGATAGCAGCATCAGTCTGGAGCCAATCCTCTACGTCCAAAGGGCCGTTTCCTGATTTGGCCCGGCGTGATTTTGAACTCAAGATCCCCTTGCTGACCGATTCTCCCAACCCAAACGGGTTTCCGACGGCGAGCACGGTCTCGCCTAAAAACAAATCGTCGTCTCCACCGAGCCTGGCATAAGGAAATTTCTCCCCTGGTTTGCCTCTTAACTTCAGAAGCGCCACGTCGGTCCGCCGGGTTCCAACCACCAGATCGGCACGCAAGGTGCGATTATCGTGCAGCTTTACGGTGACTTCCGCGGCTTGCTCGATCACGTGTGCGTTCGTCAAAACATAGCCTTCCTCATCGATAATAACTCCGGATCCCGCACTATATTCCGGAGGCAGATCCTGCGAAAACGGCGCCCAGTTATCCCGCCACCAATCATAAACGTAGCCTTTACGCTGGATCACCGTTTTACTGCTGATATTCACAATAGCCGGAATCACACGCTCAATCACTTCGACCGTGGCATCGCGCCGGATGTCCGGCTCGGCCGCGCCGATCGGCGAACTAATCAGCGCCGACGCAATGAAGGCAATTCTGAGGAGATGACACTTTAACAACATATTATAACAAGACTTGACTTTGCATCTCGCCCTGCCGAAATGCAACGGCGATGGCCTCGTTGGATGCAAATTTTTATCAGGGTTGGCATAACCGCCGATTCACAATTAATCAACTCGAGGATTCCGCTACTCACGGCTCCCCTCCTGAACGACTCCTGCAGCAAATTTGGCAGCATCAAAGAATACTTCGGGAACGCCTCCAAACGGCTGACGGCCGCAAACTCAAAATACTGCATCCTGGTTTTTGGAATCATGAGGCGGGACCAGATTTCAAATCTGCAATCATTCAATTGGATGACGCACCGCCATCCGAGGGCGACATCGAAATTGACATTTCACCGCAATTCTGGCGCGGGCATGGACATCAGGCAAATCCGGCGTACGAGCGAGTAATCCTGCATGTGTTGTGGGAGCCTGGGGCAGCCCGTGGGGAAAACCTGCCGACACTCTTTTTGAAAGAGTTCCTGGATGCCCCGTTTGGGGAATTGACCCAATGGCTGGCAGGGGAATCTGCGACCGATTCAACAACCGTTCCTGGCGTTTGTTCGGCGCCTCTTTCTGCTTTGGAACCGGATACATTCCGCGACCTTTTGAACCAGGCCGCTCTGGTCCGAATGAAAAGAAAGGCGCACTTGTTCGAAGTGCGTGCGCGGCACAGAGGCTGGGAGCAGTCGCTCTGGGAAGGGTTATTCAGCGGCTTAGGCTACAAAAAGAACGTTTGGCCAATGAAACGACTCGCCGAAATGACTCCGGAGGTGATGCGCGGAATTGGGTCCGCACTTCAAGTGCAGGCTCGATTGCTCGGACTGGGTGGATTCCTTCCGGCAGAAGCGCGAAAGACTGCGCGCGCGGTCGATCCTTATGTGCGAAATCTTTGGGAATTATGGTGGCGCGACGTTTCACAATTCGATGGGCAGGTCTTTCCCAATTCAGTTTGGAAGTTGAGCAACATGCGCCCGGCGAATAATCCAGCGCGGCGGCTTGCGCTGGCTGCACACTGGCTGCAATCGGGTAATCTGGTCGAAAAATTGACGGAATGGCTGCACTCATTCGTTCCCGACGTTCGATTAGTCGACTCGCTAACAAGCGTACTACAAGCGGAAGATCCTTTTTGGGGCGGCCGCTGGACTTTTCGTGGTGCGATGTTGAAGCAGCCACAACCTCTGCTCGGAGCCCAACGAGTGACGGATCTCGCCGTCAATGTCGTACTCCCCTGGTTTTGGAGTCGCGCTTCCGCGGGGAAAAACAGTGCGCTTTTGGCCGAAATCGAACGCCGTTATTTCGCCTGGCCTGCGGCAGAAGATAATGCGGTTCTCCGGTTGGCGAGACAGAGATTATTGCAAGGGCGCCACTCGAAACTTTTTCGACACGCGTTCGCGCAACAGGGTTTGATTCAAATCGTGCGCGACTTTTGTGATCATTCGAATGCACTTTGTGAACATTGCCGCTTTCCGGAACTTGTCAGTGCGGTGAAACAACAGTTGCTTGCTACCTAGGGTTTCGGAAGCTTTAAGGTGAGACGATCCAGCAATTCTTTCCCAAGAATCCGGTCAGGCTGGGCTTGAATCAAACGCTTGAGCAAGTCGACAGCGCTCTGATGCTCTGTCGGCGCGAGGCCGGATACAATCGAGATACACCTGGCATATCCCTGGGTGAAGTCGGCACTCACCTTCGATGCTTCTATATATAGGTCGATAGCCTCTGAGCCACGCCCTTCAGATTCGCGAACCAAACCTTCGAGGTATCGGTTTCGAGCCATCATGAATCTCTTTAACGATTCAGTAAATCCGGCGCCCGGCTCGTGTAAAAGAATTGGCAATGAAATTGGAATCTCAAAAAGTAAATTCGTCAGAGTTGCGTACGAAGCTGCATTCCGATTGTAACTGAAAACAGGTGCATCAAAAATTAAATGTGGGAAAGTATCGGTGTTAATCCGCGCATTTTCAGCATACCGCTTCAACTCTTTCGTGCCACCTAAATACCCTCCCAGTAACCGCAGCGAATCCGCCAGTCCAATTTGGCGAAGATGCTCGGAAAGCTTTTCATCCATCGGAGAATAACCGGATGCGAAATTCAATTCCCTGTCACTTCCAATGAGTCCCAGAACTGGAGTATCGACGTTTAAGCGAAGCAGGAAAGCGTCTGAGTGTTCGTAAACATGGAGAAAGGTTGCAATGATGCTGCGCAGCGTCTGATTATCCATTTGATACAGCGGTAACCACTGGCAGAAAAGCCCTCCTTGCTGCAGCCGTTGTTTAACAGCGCGAAAATGTTCTTCGCTGTAAAGCAGCCCAATGCCATCGTGTGCCGGATTAAATAAGTCGGCGACAATTACGTCGTATTGATTCGTAGTGCATCGAACGAAGCGTCGCGCATCGGCTGTATAGATCCGAAAATTCGGTAAAGTTTCAGGGTCTCCATTTTCCGGGGCAAACTGCGGCAACGATTTTATAACGCCTGGCAATAACTCCACTCCATCCACCCGCAGTCCTTCATGGTAACGAGCCGCTCCCATGCTGATGCCGGTGCCTAATCCCAAAAAAAGCGCCCGTTTTGCGTGACCATGAAGCAGCAACGGAATATCGGCGTGGCGTTGCTCCGCCGCAGTGGAACCGGTACCTCCCATCTGGAAGCGATGATTCACATAAAGACTTCGGCGGCCCGTTTCATCGCGCCGAACCGTGACGGTGGCCATCACCCCTTCGTTCAGCCAAGCCGATGCAGCAGCAGATTCCCGAAAGAGTGAATAGTTCGAAGGAAGTAGCAGGGCAAAACCAACGATCGACACTCCTGCCACAGCGGTCCAAAGAATTCGAATCTGAGCCAAAAACAAATAGCCGGCGATAATCAGCATGAGAACCCATTTTGATCCGATTGTCGGAAAAAGAAAAACGACCCACACGGGAGCTGCCAGGGCACTCCCTAAAGTGTTAACGGCGGACGCTTTGCCGAGAGAGCCTCCAGCATCTGCAATTCTTTGCATTAATTCCGAATAGATCAACCCCATCAGGAAACTGGGTACTGCGAATAAAGTAGCGCTGGTGACGAGTTCAGAGAGCATTACCGCAAAACGTCCGTCGCCGAACATTCGTCGTAACGAGGCGTACTCGTTTTCGGCGAAAACCACCGCAAAAGAAAAAAGCAGAAGGCATGCCGCGAGCAATAAAGCCAGCGTACCGAAATTGTCTCGTATATTAAGGCGGAACCAATGAAAAAAAGCAGACCCAGCGCTAAGTACCTCGAG
>JAQGOX010000205.1 GCA_028293365.1 Verrucomicrobiales bacterium
GCCTGGTAACCGACACAAATCCCGAGGAATGGTTTCCCGGTTTGTATGTAATTGCGCGTCGCCTCGAGCAACTCCTGCTTTTGCATCGAAAGGATGCAATCATCGAAAGCGCCGACGCCAGGCAGGACTGCGGCGCTCGACCCTTTCAATTCCTCCGGTTTAGTAACAAGTTTTACATCGGCGCCGAGAAAGCAAAGGGCTTTATGCACGCTTCGCAAATTTCCGGAACCGTAATCCATTAGCGCAATCACTGAGAGAGGGTAGAAGTTAGGCGAAGAGTTTGCAAACCACGACTCAAACCGGGGCAGCCGCGAGTTTGCGTTCGGTTTTAAGGCGAAGTTGGCCACACGCCGCATCGATGTCGTGACCTTTCTCCCGGCGCAATGTGGCCGTAACTCCTCGGTTGGTTAGAGCCGACGCGAAGGCCTCCTGTACTTCCTCGACCGGACGTTCCCACGGTAAATCCTCCACCTTATTGTATGGGATCAGATTGACTTTCGCATAAAGCCGTTTTGCCAGTTCTGCCAGCGGTTTTACCTGATCGAGAGCGTCGTTCACGCCAGCGATCAGGATATATTCCAAAGTTATCATCCGGCTTTTCTTTTCCTGATAGTACTCGCACGCGGCCGCCAGTTCCCTGAGTGGGTACTTTTTGTTGACCGGCATAATGCGATTGCGCACCTCATCGGTGGCTCCGTGAAGGGAAATCGCAAGTCGAAACTGAAGTGGGTCGTCCGCGAGTTTGCGAATCTGCGGAGCGAGGCCGCTGGTCGAAATAGTAATCTTGCGTGCACCGATGCCTCCGCCCCAGGGAGCGTTTAGAATTTTAAGGGCCTTAAGCAAATTGTCATAATTTGCCAGAGGTTCTCCCATCCCCATGATCACCAGATTATTAATGACCCGTTCTGCAGACATGGGTCCTGGTTGTTCCGCGTTCCAACGTTCCACGGCGATGACCTGTTCAACAATTTCATGCGGAAGCAGATTGCGTTTCCATCCCTCCAATCCGCTGGCGCAGAAACGACAACCGTAGGCGCAACCAACCTGGGTCGAAACGCAAAGTGTGTGACGATCACTGGCTTCTCCATAGAGAGCTGGATTTGCCGGGATCAACACGCTTTCAATCATTGAACCGTCGGCCAGCCGCCAGAGAAATTTTTGAGTTGTATCGCGTGAACCTTGCTTCGTGACAAGCTCAAGCGTTTCGAGCCCGAATGTTTCTGCGAGTTTTTCTCGTAATACCCTGGGCAAATTGGTCATCGCTTCCCAACTCACCGCCCTTAAAGGATAGAGCCATTCCGTAACCTGCCTGGCTCGATAGGCAGGTTGATTGAGCGTTTTTAATTGTGCCTGAAGCTCTTCAAGCGTCTGCGATTTGATGTCAGGCTTCACGTTGCATGCTGCGCTGAGCGCTCAGCGTTTGATGTAGTACTTATCCGCGTACTCCTGCACCATGCGCCAGGTATTAAATTGAGGCACGAGGGTGACCATTGCGCTGCGGATTTTCGCGATCCATTTCCGGGGAACACCCTGGGCATCACGCGCATAAAACGTGGGAATCACTTCTTCAGTTAACACCCGGAAAAGATTTGTGCTATCGCGGCGATCCTGTTCCTCAATTGAATCTGGATGTGAATCGTCCCCGATGGCGAAGCCATTCGTTCCGTCATAGCCCTCACGCCACCAACCATCGAGGATGCTCAGGTTCAAGCAGCCATGGCAGCTTGTTTTCTGTCCACTCGTTCCCGACGCTTCGAGTGGACGGCGCGGGTTATTCAACCAGATGTCGCAACCCGATACCATTTGGCGGGCGACATGCACATCATAATTCTCAATGAATACAAGGCTGCCCTTTAGCTCCGTGTACTTGCTGAGGTGGATGATATGTTGAATGAACCGTTTGCCTTCATCGTCCCGCGGATGGGCCTTTCCGGCAAAGACGAATTGAAGTGGACGCTGTTTATCGCCAATCAGTTTTACGATATCCTCAAGCTGTTGGAAGATAAGTGGTGCTCGTTTGTAAGTAGCAAAACGGCGGGCAAATCCGATCGTGAGCGCATCGGGATTCAGCAAGTGATCGAACGAAATAAAATCCCCATGCAAAAGGCGCTGTCCCTGTATCAGTAAACGGCGGCGCGCGAATTCGATCAGCTCGCGGCGCAATTTATAGCGCAAGGCCCAGATTTCCTCGTCGGAGATGAACGAAGGATCACCCATTCGCTCCCAAAACGCTTTTGTATTCATGTCCCGGTTCCAGTTAAGACCCGGTTTTAGAGCCCAAAAACGCGTTCCTTCCCCGGCAGCTACGGCTTCGGCCGGTGGAGAGCTAAGTTTGCGGCGCCAGAAGCGGCGGACCGGCCCTTTCATCCAACCGAGCAGATGAATTCCGTTTGTGATATACCCGATCGGGACCTGATCCACAGTCAATCCTGGGTAAAGACCCTGCCACATTGAGCGGCTGACTTGACCGTGCAGCTCGCTAACACCATTCGCGGCGCGAGACCCCTTCAATGCGAGCACTGTCATGCAGAACGTCTCCGATTCGTTTTCCGGTTTGACTCGTCCGAGTCCCATCAAGTCTTGAATTGAAAGTTTCAACTGCCCCATCATTTTAAGCAGGGCATAGTTCATGAGATCGGTACTAAAACGATCATGACCCGCCTCAACGGGAGTGTGAGTCGTGAAAATACACTCCTGCTTGCTGTTGGCGAGCGCGTCACGGAGAATTTGTCCAGCAGCGAGCTTTTCGCGCACCAGTTCCAGCGTGAGAAAGGCCGCGTGTCCCTCATTCATGTGGAAGGTGGACGGCTGAACCCCGAGCGCGCGCAATAAGCGCACCCCACCGATACCCAGCAGGATTTCCTGCATTATGCGCGTGGTGCTATCCCCGCCATAAACTCGCAAAGTCAAATCCCGAAAACGCTGCTCATTTTCCGGCCGGTTCGAATCGAGCAGGTATACCGGGCAACGTCCAACATTTACGCGCCAGGCTTGGAAGTAAACCTGACTCATCGCGATTTCGACGCTGCAGACCAATGGTTCCCCGCGCGGATCCAGGACTGGTTCGAGTGGAAGGTTTCGCGGATTGAGCAAGGTATAATACTCGGTCTGCCAATTATCCTGATTTACGGTTTGTTGAAAGTATCCTTCTCGATAAAACAGGCTGATGCCTATGAATCCCAGGCCGAGATCGCTGGCCGATTTGGCATGGTCGCCTGCCAGTACGCCCAGCCCCCCCGCGGCGATTGGAAGGGTTTCGTGGAAACCAAATTCCGCACTGAAATAGGCCACCGGATTTTTGACTAATTTGGGTGCGTTTTGGTTCCCCCAGGTTTCGGGTTCGCTTAAGTAAGCTTCAAACTCATGCAGGACGGAACGGACGCGATGCGCAAAGTCATGATCCTGCAAGCGAACGTGAAGTTCATACTCGGAAACCTCCTGGAGAATCGCCACGGCATTGTGATAAAGGTTTTGCCAGCAACGCGGGGAAAGCTCTTGAAAAATTTCCTGTGCCTCTTGGTTCCAGGTCCACCAGAGGTTTCGCGCGAGGCGGTGCAAGCCAGTGACTAATTCTGCCAATTCAGCTCCAGAAAGTGATTTGTCGCTCATAGTTGTCCAGGAAAGTCGATTGCCGGTTAAGTACCCGCCGATTTAGTGCGAGTGGCAATCCAGGCGGAAAGCCGCCTTCAAACAACTTCCCCCCTGCAAACGCTAGCGAGGGTTCCGGAAATGGAAAGAGCAAAATCTCTGCGAGTGAAAACGGCTATGGTCCAATGCGACGCAATTTAAATCGGAGATTTCCGGTGCCGGTCTAATCGGTGAAAACGAGGCATGGTATTCGGCGCTGGTCTAATCATCGATGGCTGAAAATCAGGGCGAGAATCCCCCACAGTACAAATAGAAAGAAAATGGAGAGCGCAATGAACCTGTTTCGGGCTACGCGCTTTTCATAGCGTAATGGGCGTAACCCTTTAATGCTCCCTGCCGCCAGATAGCTGACCAGTTTTGGGTTGGCGGCAGAAGTTCCCCGCAGATGGTTTTGCAGCCGTTTCCAAGCCCCGAGCAGATCGTATTTACGGACACCGAGTTCATTGAAGTGTGCAGAGGTTGTTTCTGCTTCCGTGGCAGATTGTCTCCGGAGGCGATCCAGAGGTTCAAAAATGGGTTCCGACGAAACGGGCGAGTGCGAGGCCGGTTTGGTGTGACCGCCCGGCACCGCAGTCGAACGAACCCGCGGTTGAGCGGCTGCTTGCGCCTCGTTCTTGGTGGTAAGTTGCTTGATTTCGGCTTCGAGCGCGGCAATTTCAGCGCCAAGCGCGCGGGTGCGATCGGAAATAGGATCGTTTTTCTTTTTTAGTAAACCCATGCGTGAAACTCTTCCGGGATCTCCAGGCGGGCTGCGGAGTTACTTCTTCAGCATCAAAATTACTGCCATCAAGACGGTTGCGAGTCCCATCAAGAGGATTGGCCAATTGAGCGCCAATCCAAATTTGCAGAGCTTAATAAAGCTTTGTCCCTGGATGTTTGACAGAAGATCGGAAGTTTTCTTTGCACCGGTTGGCTCCGCATTTGACGGAGTGCTATTGAGAACGTTCCATTTAAGCCGGGCTGAATTCCATTCCATGCGGGCGTGTTCAATTGACGCCAAAGCTCGAGTCAATTCGAGGTTCCAATTCTCCTGGGTCCAGGATTCTTCCTGAATGCCTTTCACCTTTTCCAGCGCCGACTGCATGTCCGCCAGGCTGCGCGCCATTTGCTCGGAATCGCGTCGCGCGGCGAATTCAGCTTCCTCGAGCAAGCCCACTCCGCGCGTCAAGTGCTGCAACATTTCTTCGCGACCGTTTTGGAATTCGATTCGACGCCGTTTCGCTTCTTCCAGAGCCGCGCGCTCCCTTTCGAGTTCTTCCTGGGCGCGTTTGAGCTCCGCTAATTTCGCCTGAGCTTCGTTCGCGCGCAGATCGAGCTCTTCGCGGCTCGGAGGTCGATTTGGAAGCGCCGCGGCATGGGTCGAAGCGGCTGAATACGCACTCTTCTGCGCCATTTGATAATCGGTATCCACGAAATCCGATTCATCGAATTTTGAAGCCATGGCTAACACTGTATTGGCGGTCGCTGCGGGTGTAAAGAATGGAACGGGCATGGACCGCGATTTTGGCGCATCTCCGAAGGAAAAAGGCTCTCTACCTGGCCGACCCCTGCGCCAACGCAGGGCAAAGAGTCAACGTTGGGCTGGAGGGCGAAATTCCGTTGGGATTTTCCGGTTCTCCTTCGCTGAAGCGATGGAGGACTGGGGCGCGGCTTGAGAAGGAGAAAGGGATTTCAAAATGAGGATTCGATTTTCAGATGCGGCATAAGATGCGGCGCGCGAAGCGCTGAACTGACTTTTGGCTTTAGGGTTTGGGGGATGAGGCTGAAGCGGCGGTGTGGAGCGGTAAAGGGTAATTGTATGGAGCT
>JAQGOX010000317.1 GCA_028293365.1 Verrucomicrobiales bacterium
TCGCTGGAGAGCCGCTGATGGCACGGAATACGAAGATATGGCAAACGACACCCGGAAGAATAATTGTCGTTGCCAATTGTACCGACCGCTATACCGATGTCCAAACTCGTCCTGTCGCCGATTAAGACTCGAGGTGTAGGTCGATAAAAGCCATTTCATCCCGCTCACCAAATTCAGTAGGCCGTCTCCATGAGGCAGAAGCACTGACCTTCAATCGCCAGTAAGCGACGCAAAGGATTCCCATCCGAAACGCGCGTCAAGCGCGGATTGCGGATCGTACATGGGCATCTGATTGAGGCTGATGTCCGCCGAAGAAACCTCTGCGCTTAAGTTCCTTCCCGCAGGCCTTAATTCGCTTCGCTGCCGATGATGGAAATGTCCGAATGGAACTTTTTCATTCGCTATTTGTATAACTCTCATAGAAATGGTCAGCGTATATCGCATCCTGAATGCCGGAAGATTTTGAGATTATTAAACGCGTCCTGGATGGAGACGTCGATGCCTTCCGAATCCTCGTGGAGCGGTATCAGCGACCCGTTCTCAGCATGATGCGACGACTCATATGGGACAGCCACCGCTGTGAAGAAATCAGCCAGGACGTTTTTGTCAGGGCTTTTCAGAAATTGTCCACGTTCGATCCGGCGCGCAGCTATTTTTCGACCTGGCTCTTTACCATCGCGCGGAACATGAGCATCAATGCCCTGAAGAAAAAGCTTCCCCTGCTGATGGAGGAACTTCCGGAAACGCCTGTTTTCAGAAATCCTTCGCACGACCTTTCGGACAAAGAGATTTTCATGCAACTGGACGAAAAGCTAAAAACGCTGCCGGGAAAGTTGCAGCGCGCATTCGTCCTGGCTGAGATCGAACAAATGCCATACGAGGAAATCGCCCGGATTGAGGGAGCCCGTCTGGGAACCATCAAGTCCAGAATCAATCGGGCGCGCGCCCGAATTTATGCTGCTATGAAGGATATGAACGGAGACATCAGATGAACCTCGATGAAAAATATCGCGCCTGGAAAGAGCGTCCCACTGCGTTGAATGTTCCGCCTGATTTTGCCGGAGAGGTTATGCGCCGGGTTTACCAAGAGGCCAGGCAGCGGCAGGCTCAATGGAACTGGCCGGGCGTCCTTGAATTTTTCCAGCGAAACGTTTCATTTAAATTTGCCGCCCTTGCCGTTGCGGCCCTGGCCGGTTTGAGCAGGCTTTGGCTCATCTTTTTCGCCATTTTACAACCTTGAACCATCGAATAACGGATGAACACGACCCATTCAATTGATCTCCGGCGGCCCTGGATCGCTGCCATTCTTTCATTTATGATGCCCGGTCTTGGGCAGGTTTATAGCGGGATGCTGCCGCGCGGACTGATATGGATGCTTCTTTGCGGCATCTCTTCAGTGGCCGGGTTGTTGAGTCTCTCGCATCCCACGGCCTATTCGTGGACTTTGGGTTGCGCGGCGGGAATGGCCCAGGTCGCCATTTGGATTGCCAGCGCGATTGATTCCTACCGATGCGCTTTACGATGCAAGGCGGACTATGAATTGAAGGATTACAATCGCTGGTATGTGTATGTGCTGCTCCTGCTTATGGGCACCGGAAGTCTCTTGAGCTATGCGCTCAATGTCCGTGACCATCTCATTCAGCCTTTCATCATCCCCGGTGCATCCATGTATCCCACCCTTTTTCCGCGTGACCGTTTCATTGCTGTAAAAAATGCCTACCGTGATTCCGACCCCCAACGCGGTGACCTCGTTTTGTTTACAAATCCAAATAATCGACAAGAATTTTGGATCAAACGTGTCATCGCACTCGCCGGTGATACGGTGGCGGTCAAAGATGGCAATCTATATGTGAATGGCGTAAAGCTTTCTTTGGAATCCATCCGGCCGGGCTCCGTTTCTGGAACAACCGGTCAAATTTTCGATGAAGGAAATATCGGCGCAAAGTATCGCGTTTTTATCTCTCAAGGCCATCCGGCGCCCGATTTTTCTGAAATCATCGTGCCCAAATATGAATGCTTCGTCATGAGCGATAATCGGAACGAGGCGCGGGACAGCCGGGATTTCGGCCCGATTCCGATAACGGGGATACTGGGCAAATTCAATTATCGCTACTGGCCCATCGCATCCGCCGGAAGCATTTATTAACTCATGGTATTTGCGACGCTCGGCACACTCATTGTTCTGTTACGGACTCAAGGGGAAGAAAAAATGATGTTGGAACAGTTCGGTGATGAATATCGGAAGTATATGAAACGGACGGAGTGACAAATCGGCAGAACGCGAGATTGGGCGAGGGCCAGAATCGCGAACGCTGCTATACAGCAGGCTTGGAGGTCTGTGCCTCGGTTCGGATTGCTTTTAACGCAATTGGCGTGCAACAGCGCATCACACGTTATACGAAAGACAAATAGAGATAATGGAAGAGTTGCTCATAGCCATTTTTCAATTCCTGTTCGAAGTGCTGCTGCAGTCTCTGGTTGAACTGCCGTGGGATTGGTTTGTTGGGTCGCGCGAATTGCGACTGGATCAATCATCGAAAAAGTTCCATTGGATAATCGCGAGTCTTTTGATAGGAGCCGGAGTCGGTGTCATTTCTCTTTTCATTCGTCCTAACACGTCGATTAAATCGAGTTCGTTTCGGCTTCTTTACTTGATTTTGGCCCCACTTTTTTCAGCAATGATCTCGTTTTTAATGGCGCGCTTTTTTTCCAGCCGCGGCAGGCCGTGGGTTCAACCTCGCCTCCATGCAATTTGCACCTTTTGTTTCACACTCGTCGTGACGGTCCTCCGTTTTACGTATGCACATAGACCGCTTTGAGATCCCTGACTGGCATCGCTAAAACTATTGAATGAATTCGTCGCAAAAAACCTGGTGGTCTCGGCCGTCCCGAGCGATTTCGGCGTTTGCAGTGCTGCTGGTTGCGATTGGCTTCGGAGGATTCAAAGTGGTCTCAAAGCATGGATTGAATCGGGCAATGGAGGAGATCCGGGCGAAGGGTTTGCCGACCAATCCCAAGGAGCTGGACGCCTGGTACGAAACGGTGCCGGCAGCTGAGAATGCAGGATTGAAGCTACTGGACGCGTCCGCGGTATGGGTCGAACCGGTGAAGGAAAGCGATCCCGGAGAAGTGGATTGGAGGCAAATTCCGCTTGGCGTGGCGCTGGATGCAGAGACGATGCGGAGACTCGAGACTCATTTAGGAAGCAATGCACAGGCGCTGCGGTTGATGCAGCAAGCTACGAAGATGGAACGCAGCAGATATCCGATTGATATGTGATCCCTAGGCCAGATGATTGATGCAGCGGCACTGGATGATCCCGAGCTGTTCGTGAGGAGTGAATCCCTGGCGTCGGAAATTGGGCGAGAGCTGAGTGAGCATCCGATTGCATATGAACTTTCGAATCTATCCTTGCCTTCGATGTTACATGTGGCAAAGAAGGAAACGATTGTGACCGCCCGCTTGCGATGCCTGGGAATCGTTTTGGAGGTTGAGCGCTGGCGTCGAAAGCATGGAGAACGTTTGCCGCGCGAAGATGAACTGAATTTGCTTTTCAAGGATTATCCACGCGATCCACTGGATGGAGCACCCTTGCAATTTCATCCCGATGGTCACGGAGCTTATCGGATTATTGCAGTGGCCGCGACCGCAGCCGAGAAGAAGGGCGGTGTAAATGCGAACTCGCCAGGCATTGGTTTTTCGATAGTTGGGTTTTAGCGTATGGAGTCGGAAACGGATTGGACCGGATATTTTACATAAGATCGCGAAGGTAACGAAAGTGACACCCGGACGCGTGAAAACCGAATTCACTAACAGCCTCAGCGCCTGATGAGGACATTTGGGCGAGGCTTATCGATTCTGCTGCGCTTTGTCGGCCAACATCTGGAGACGGAGCATCAGGCGTCGATGGCAGGCTTTCTGCTTTTCTGTTGGGTATTGGCTGCTTGGGACCATGTTTACGGCGAAATAGGTTGATCCCTCTCCGAAGCTCCCCCTTACCGAGCCGCCATAGGTATAACCTCTCTGCTTTTCAAAAGCGGGGGCCTCAGGCAAAATGCGGTTGCCATCCAACGTTCCGTAAACAAGAAAGGGAAATTCCGAGTCATCCACCGCCAGTTTGGTGATGACTAAATCAGCGTTCCGACACAAGGTGGTGAAGGCCCAGAGCAGGTTCTGTTTGTTATAGCGTTGATCCATCTCGGCAGGGGGTGGAACAGGATTGCCAAGGTAAGCCATCAAGTCGCGATTTGCTTGGTTAGCAACGTCAGCTTCGAGGTGGCGACGTTTGTTTGGTGCCTTGACGTCAAATTCACGAAACCACTCCTGATCCCGCATGACTGTGTTTTCATTTCCTTTTTCTCCGAAATAAACTCCACCGTGCAGCTCTGAATTCTTGGGATAAAAGGAAACGTGAAGCCAGCCGTCGGCGACGTTGGTTTCGTAAAGATGGAATCGGCCTGCACCCCTGGTTACGTTAATGTGCTGGCTATCCTGGTCGGGGGTAGGACCGCTGGGGCCGCGAGTGGTACAGTAAAGAGCCAGGTGGGCACTCTCCGTTGAAGCCAGCGTGTAAGTACCCTCCACGAGAAAACTTCCGCCTTGTTCGATGTGCTTCCGATCCCCGCGCACCGAAGTAATGGTGATTTGATCGCCCACAGAAAATCCAGAGGCTCCCAATTCATGCTCAATGACGTATGGGAACTGCGGCTCAAAATCAACTTCCGCGCCCATGGCGGACTGACCGGCGACATAGAGCATCGAGGTGGCAGCCAACGCTGCGGTTAGGGAGAGGCGGATTGCCGGCATGGTCCTTTTCATGGTGTTTCTATTAGTTGATAGGTGGCTGCGCTGATGCCGATGGTCTCATATTTTCAGAAAAGCTTGCGTCAATGACGCTAATTCCGGTGACGACCGCATCGATGACCATATTGTTCTGTCTGCGATAGACATGTATTGGAGTCTGAATTGGAACGTCGATTGCGTACGTGATGCGCTCATCTTCCATGATCGCTTGAGCAAAGGAGTGCTTCGCAGAACCAGGGTAGAAGCGGTGGGCGAAAATTAGCGACACGAAGCATAGAAACGCAATTCCCGCTGCGGCAGGACGCCTCCAAAGGATCGCGAAATAGGCCCGAATGATTTCCCGGGCTGTGGGCGGAACCGGCGGTTGCTTCGCAGCGTTTAAAATGTTTCGCCTGACAGCAGGGTTCAGGGAAAGTATCTGAGTCTCGCGGTTCAACGAAGACCGGAAGGTTTTTCCAAAAGTCTCCTCCCGCGCCAGAACCCGCTGACAGTCGCTGCATTTCTGAAGGTGCTCTCGGGCGGCAGCCCCTTGAGTGGCGGACAATGCATCGTCCAGATACTCAGGCAACCGGTCATTAAAATCGCCACAATTCATTGATTTGCTCCATGGTTTGTGCCCTCAGAAGCAAAAGGGTTCATTTCCTGGGGGATTAATAGTTCGAGGCAGCGTACGGCGTAGTGGAGGCGGGATTTAACGGTGCCGCCGGAGACGCCAGTCTGCTGTGCTATTTCCGCGATCTTCATATTTTCAAAATATCGGAGAATGAGAACCTCACGGTGTTCCTCGGAGAGTTCCTGCATCGCTTGAGTAACTCTTTCGGCGCAGAAATCCTGGTCCATTTGCTGGGCATGGTCGTAATGAAAGGTTTCTCGCAGGACCAGTTCTCCGTCGTAAACCAGTCGTTTTTGTTTGCGATGATGGCGGCGGCACAAGTTTAGGAGGATACCGCGGATCCAAGTATAGAGGGCCGACTCTCCACGAAACCCCCGCCAGGATTGGATGGCTTGAATTATTGTTTCCTGAACCAAATCCTGAGCTTCTGTTTCATTGCCGCACAGCAAATAGGCTGAACGGAGCAGGCGATCTCCGTGTGCCTCCACGAACTCCTGGGCATTAAAGGAATCGACCGCTTTCTGAGTGGAACCGTTTAGAACCTCGGCCATACGTGATATAAGTGCCACCCACAGGAAAAAGGTTCAATCGCCGTATGCGACCACCGTATTCAATGGGTTTTATGGAAAACAAAAATTTCGTCGATATACGGGCCGCATCGGGGGCTGCTTATCGGGAGTCCGCAAACGGATCGAGAACAAAATATTTGCTTGAATTCCATATCGGCGACTTTTTTTCGTCAAAAGAACCTGCTTTCCAGGGTTGGGCGGTGGTTTGTCCAGAGTTCCAAGATGGCAATACGGAAGTGGGTCAAATTTTGCTGATGGCGAAGGTTTTTATCGGCGACGATGAATAAATCGAATCCACCCTTTTCGACGGCGGCCAAAAGCTCCCCGTTCTTGTATCTGCGCCATCCCATTTCTTTCACTGTGAATACCGAATGTAAGGAGAGTACGTTCCGAACCTGCTCAGGAACACATTCGTCAAGCAGCACTTTCATGCCGCGAGGGCATCCTCGAACCAGTGAGCGCTTCTACGCAGTAGCGCAACAACCTGTTGACGTTCAACCGTGGGGAAAGTTTCCAAAAAGTAATCAAGCGAAAGCCCGTCCGCTAAATACTCGAAAAGAATTCGCGCCGGCACCCGCGTTCCTTTGAAGACTGGTGTTCCTGCGAGGATTTCGGGATCGCTTACAACCTCGTCGCTGGCGGATTCGATCATAGATGTCCGAGTCATAGTTAAACTATAGCAGGATTCGATCAGCATTACATCCATAAACAGAGGGTCGTCCTTTTTCGCGCGCAAAGGAAGAAGCCCTTGAAAGCGGCTCCATTTACACGCTTGCTTGGTTTGGAAACCAAGCCTTTGTTCTGAGGGGCGATGATATCGTTTGGCCGGTCAATGGCTTCAAATCGAAGATGTGGGAGTAATCGTCACCGGGGAGCGTCGAGGT
>JAQGOX010000338.1 GCA_028293365.1 Verrucomicrobiales bacterium
AGGAAGCCACCGAAAAGGTCCTGACCGCTATTCGCCAGGTGCTTGCCGGGGAAATCTACCTGAGCGAACGCATGGAAAAGAAGATGATGCACCAACTGGTCGGCGGTCGCACCGCGCGTACCGGATCTCCCATTGAAGACCTGAGCGATCGCGAACTCGAAGTATTCGGATTGATTGGCCAGGGGCACGGAACTCGTCAGATTGCGGAAGAGCTGCATCTGAGTATCAAGACGATCGAGTCCCATCGCGCACATATCAAAGAAAAGTTGAATTTGAAGAACGCCACGGAGTTAGTGCAGCACGCCATACAATGGCGTGAGGCGTAGAATCGGGGAGCTTTTAACAGGATCGGGCTGGCGAAGTAAAAATCATTGCTTCAGGTCCAATTGTTAAAAGTATTTTGTGGGGAATGAGAGGACGGCGAGCCAGAGGAGGCTCGCCGTCTTTTCATTTATCGGGAGTCTCGGAGTTGTTTGGGTTAAGCCACGTTCGTGCATCGCCCCTTTTTACGCGGAATGGACCGGCCCCTATGGAGTTGAAACGCATCTCGATCAAATTTATACTACCCTTCTCCTGGGTTCATCGCAGGAGCTACCCGGCGAAATTGGCGATGGCCGATCGACTCCGAAGTGAAACCGTTCTTTCCGTCAAAGCCATCGCGGGGCGATTGCACCTGGGAAAATGGATTACTTCTGGAAAAGCAGGAATGCCAGTACGTCCCGGAGCTCTGCTGGTGTTTGAACCAAACCTTCCGGCATAGGGGAGCGATCCTGGATTTCGCGGCCGGCAATTGCGCTTTTTCTCACCGCCCGGTGAACACCGGCAGGGAGCAGCAAATCAATTTCATCGCTGGTTTCCCCAGTCACAAGACCAGCCACCTCTTCGTCATCCTTAAGTCGGACGAGTGTCCAACGGAACATTGGGGCAACCGTCTTGTTTGGCGTCATCACCGATTCGACGAGGTAGGCTACGTTGAATCGGTTGCCGGCGCCCGCCAGGCTCGGCCCGCCTCCGCCTTTGTCGCCGGGCTTGATTTCGTGGCAGTTGGCGCAGCCGCGTCCGGTGAAGAGTTCCTGACCCTTTTTGATGTCGCCGTGTAAGGCTTCTTTTTGCCAGTCGATATTTCGGAACGCTTCGGGCAACTCGATCGTCCCGGTGACGCGCGCATTAGCGATAGGCGAATTGGTCGGTGCGTTGCCAAGGATCCCGAGGATGCCGGAAGCCTTTGCATCGACTCGCTCATCTTTGAGCAATCGCAGAAAGAACGCTGCGTGCCGGGCCACACGCTCGTCCGCATCGTCCATCCGCCGCGCCAGCAACGCAAAAATGGTTTCGTCCTCGGAGTTCCCGGCCCGCTTCACCCATGCATCGGCGATCGTAAAAACCCCGAGGCGTGCGTGCGTCGACAGATTTTCGATTCCGTCCGTATATTCCACCTTCGCATTGAAGCCTTTTGGATTGAGCGGAAAATTATCCGGCAACGGCCTGGCGCTTTGCGGAACGGTCAAACGGAAACCAAGGGCAAGCACACTAGCCAGACGCGCCGGCGAACGCGCTGACTCGCTGAGTTGCTGTAATTCGGCGAGTGAGGCTTTTTCCGCCAGCATCTGCACCGCAGTCTGGCGCACGAAACTGTCGCCGTTCTCGGCCAGGCGGAAAATCGCTTCGCGAGGAAAATCTTCACAATTGTCAAATAGTCCAATCAGCGCGGCGTGTACAACCTGAGGATTCACGTCCGAAAGAGCCTTTTCGAAAATGCTGCAGCTTGCATTCTGCGAAGCAAAGCGGCTGAGCACGCGAATAGCTTGCAAACGCGTGTTGTCGTTCGGAGAAGCCGCGAGGGGCTCAATTTCCTTTGTCTCGCCGCCAACCGCGGCCAGCCACAACAAGGAAGTCTGGAGCGGGCTTCCGGCAGCCGCAGTTGCGAGACGCGAAGCCGCCTCACGGCAAACGCTTCCCCCACGGCGCAACAGCTCGATATGCGCGCGATAGCGGCGGTGCCACGATGCATTTTCGAGTTCAGCGAAAAGAATTTCCTCCGGCGCGGCGGTCTCTTCGACAGAGGAAAACGGGGCGTCAGGCGTGTCGTCCCCGCGCGTGATCATGATGATTTCACTGCGTGAAACTGGAGAAGCCTCATTTCCAGCCATCACCAGCGACGAAACAAAAATCCGTCCGCCGCGACCGACCGCGACGCCCACAGGCCGCATGTTGTTGACGCATGAGAGGAGTGGTGCTTGCCCGGCCTTGAAGGTCGCGCCGCTGGCGCTAAGTGGATAGCGGAACAAAACACCTTTGCCCCATTCAGCCACCAAAAGATTGTTGCGAAATTTTTCAGGAAACAACGGCTCGTTGTAATAGGCCTGACCCGTCGGCACGTAGCGGCCAAGGTCGGGATTGAGCGTGTCAAGAAGATCAGCACGCCACGGCTGCTTCTCGACCAGCCAGCCGCGCGGCCAACTGAAATACGCATGCGGAGTGATGTTCACCAGGCGGCCCGGAACGTAGGCGCTCGGCAAACTCTCATGGTCATTGTCGTTTCCAAAAAGATTCCAATTCGCATCAAACGCGAGCCCACAACAATTGCGAAGCCCACGGGCCACCGGAGCAAAATGTCCACCGTCGGGTGAGATCCGCGCGACTACCCCCGCCGTCGTGATGGAGGCTCGAGCATTGCCGTGAAAAAACGTCCAGTGCCCCCAATGATCGGCGCGTTTGAAATCACCATAGGCGACCAGATTATCACCGGCGGAGAAGTAAAGATCGCCCTCTGGACCAAACGCGAGCGCGTGCATTCCCTGGTGTTCCTCGAAATAGGGCAGCATCGGCAGACCCCATAGCAGCCGTTTCGGCTTGATATCGGCGCGCTTTAGGACCGCCCCCTCAAGCACGTAAACCGCTGTGTGAGTGGCGACATAAAGATCGACGCCTCGAATCGCAATTCCGTAAATCCAGGAATTTTTGGGAAAGCGATAGAGAAGCTGGCGCGGCTGATACAATCCATCCCTGGACGGCTCATAAACAAAAAGCGCCTCGCGACCACCAGCAAACAGTCGCCCCGCGCTGTCGAGTTGCAGCGCCAGAAAAGACTCCGTTGGATCGGAATCAATCCCTGCAACCTTCAACCCCGGATCAACCAGCCGGTAATCCGAAAACCGCGACGCCTGCTCCGCTTTGATGTCCGCAGCCTCAGCCGCGAACGCAGCCCACTGAAACCAAGCCAGTGCCAGACATCCGATGGCTCGAAAAATCTTGTCCATATCGAAGTTTTTCGGACGGGTGCGTGTTTGACAACAAATTAAACCGGAAGGGAAAAACTGGCCTACCCGTTCTCGGGCAGTTCGTTAAATCTGGCTTGAATTGAACGCGTATTTAAGAACAGGATTCCAGCGCCTCGATTGAACTAATACAGCGCCCAATGAGATAGCAGCCCGCAGTAACGTGTTGGAGTCGTGTTTCGATTTCCTATCAGCGTGGCATCGATGGCGGCGACGCCTCCGGCGCACTTCCCCATGCAGTATTCGGTCGCGGCCCCATCTTGAGAACCAGTGTGCCTCCATTCACCATATCCGAGTGCTCAAACCATGGTTTGTTAAGCGGCTTGCCGTTTAGCGTGGCGGACTGAATGTACTTGTTCGCCGCCGAGACACTCCTGGCCGTAATCGTAAAGACCTTTCCGCCCGCCAGCGTGAGCCTGGTTTCCTCGAAGATCGGACTGCCGATGTCATAGACGGGGCGGCCTGGACAGACCGTGAAGAAGCCCATGGCACTGAAGACATACCAGGAAGACTCCTCTCCATTATCTTCATCCCCACTGATGCCCCGCGGCCCGGCGTTGAACCAGATCTTCATGATGTCGCGCACCCGGCGCTGCGTCATCCAGGGAGCACCGGCATAGTTGTACAGGTAGGGAATGTGGAAGGAGGGCTCGTTGCCCTGCGCATACTGCCCGATCAAACCGGTCATGTCCGGGAATTGAGCCTGGAAGAAGTACTTGGAACCGCCTCCCCGAAACGGTTCAGGAGCGCCACTAAATCCCTCGAATTGATCTTGAAACAGCTTGTCCAGCTTGGCGACAAACTTGTCTCTGCCACCGATCAGGTTGATCAGGCCGGCCAAGTCTTGTTGGACGTGGAAGGTGTATATCCATCCATTCATTTCCGTGTAATATTCCCGGCCCCCCTGGCCTCCGCTCCAGATGGGGCTGAACTCCTTCTCGTCGAGGACCCAATTGCCGTCCTCCGACTTGGGTGCCATAAAGCCAACCCGCTTGTCGAATACGTTTTCGTAATTATGTCCCCGCTTCGAGAAGTACTCGTAATCCTCTTTCTTGTTCAGCGCCTTGGCCCACTCGGCCATGCACCAGTCGTCGTAAGCGGTTTCCAGCGTTACCGCCACCGCCTGACGCCGCTCGAATGGATTAACCTCTTTGACCGTCTCCTTCTCGCCCTTCTTCAAGGCCGGAAAGAACCCCTTCTCCAGATAGACGCGGTCCAGCGGTGTCTGCGGCACATCCCGCCAGGGCAGAAAGGTCTCTTCCATCTGCATCTTCTTGAATGCTTCGTAAGCCTTGGCGACATCGAAATCGCGGTAACCTTTCATGTAAGCGTCCAGAGCCACCGCTATGATGTGATGGCCGCTCAGCCCGCGGTTAATAGCCATCATCCGGCCCGTTCGTTCGTACAAAGTCAGGAAAGAACGCACCAGATCCACCTGTTCCTGGGGGTCCAGGAGCAAGTGCAGCGGCTCCAGGGAACGATAATTGCCCCACATTGCGGCGCCGGCGCCAATGGGATAAAAACCATGACCATCCGCCGGGTGCACCTGCTGGTCAAAGGAGCCGAAATATTTGCCGTCCTCCGTGACATCGGAAAGACTCGTCAGCACGCGGTAAAGGGAGGTGTAGAAGATGGTGCGCTGGTCTTCGGTTCCTCCCTTCACTTTGATTTTTCCCAGCGCCTGATTCCAGGTCGTACGCGCCTGCGCCCGCGTCCGATCGAAATCCCATATCGGCATCTCGTGCTGCAGGTTCTGGCGTGCCTGATCCTGGCTGATACTCGAGATGCCGATGCGTATGCCAACTTGTCCGGACCGATCCGGCGAAGGGTCCACCATGATTCCCAGGCCCCCGCCTCCCCCTTGTCCGCGCCCTCGCGAAAGCTGCACGTTGGTGAAGGTCTGGAAAGATGAAACAGGTCTTGAGAACTCGGCATAGAAGTAGCCGCCCCTGCCACCTCTGCTCCCTCCGCTGCTTCCGATCAGCGAAGTATGGTTCGTCAGGTCGATCTTTCCGCTCTGCGGCACGCTGAACCGCAAATGCGCCGCCGCGCCTGCAGGGAACGTGAGGCGGTAGTAGGCGGAGTGCGCGCTTACCGTGTATTCCACTCTTATGTCGTATTTCTCCAGGATCGCTGCGTAGTAGTAAGGCGTGGCCGTTTCCAGATCGTGGTCATACATCGAGGCGGACTTGGCCGGGTCGGTCTCCGCAGACCCGGTCATTGGCATCAGGGTCATTCCTCCAGCGGGAAACCCATAAATCTTATCCGCCAGATACCGGTCTGTGATTCCCGGCGTGGTAATCGGAGAGATCCGCATCATGCCGTATGGCATGATGACGCTGGGAGAGGTCGCCGACAGCGTTTGACCGATCCCGCCAATATTAGGATTGACGTAATCTACCGGCTCTTTGTTCTGCTGGGCGCTGGCGCTCAGTGCAAGCGCCAGAACGGCAAAGGCTTGAATCAAAATGGAGGGTATTCGTGGCATGGCGTTTAGAGTTCCTTGATCAAAATATTACGGAACTCTACTCGCATGCCCCGGTCACCCTGCAGCCCGATGAAACCTTTGCGCGGGCGTTGGCTCACCGGTTTGTATTGCGTATGATGGCCATGGAGGATTTTAAGATCGTCCAGATCGAGGTTCAGGGTTTCGACCCCATTGTTTTTTACCGTGAGCATCGAGCCCTTGCAGGTGATCTCGGTCTTATTCCATTCGCCGACGGGTTTATCGGTCTTGCGGAGCGGTGCCACCTCGACGTAAAGACTCCCGCTCAGCTCTTCCGGTGGGCGCTTCGCGTTGTCCGGACTCTTATCGTCGAGCATCTGTATTTCCATCCCTTCGTGTGCCGGTTCACCCTCCTTCGGATACCGGATAGCCACGCCGCTGTTGCCACCGGCGGGAAGCTTCCATTCCACGCAGAGAATAAAGTCGCCGTACTCCTTGTCGGTTGTGAGCCAGCCATTGCCGTTGGCGATTCCGACCTCACCTTTTTTGCAGAGCAGGATTTTGCCATTCGGCACCCAGTTTTGGAACCTGCTGTCCTTGACATGCCAGCCGCTCAAATCCTTGCCGTTGTAGAGCGGCTTAAAACCGTCCGCGGCGTGGGCGGTCAGGGTGAGCAGGCCCAACATAACTGACAGGAATTTGAACAGATAGGCATTTGGTTTTCGCGCGCCCGCGTAGGCTGAGCGCAGCGCAGTTGCGAGAGAATTCGTTTCCGGGCTCGCCAACTCAAACAAGTGTGGATTCATTGGTTTCATCTCGAGGTTATGAACGCAGCCTAACGACAGCTTGCGCGGAGGCCAGTTCATTTTTTATTTAGGCGGTTGTTACGCTTAATAAACTGCTCATTGCGGATCCTCTTCTGAGCAACCCCGGACTGGCCGACATGCGATCCATCATCGTCACTGGGCGGCCTCCGAGGCCGAAGGCTATGATTTTAATCCAACTCTGTTGACGCTGGCAATGGAGTAAGAGTGTAGTGTGTAATCGGTCAATCTTGGTGGGGCGCGGCTCCTGCCAAGCCTTGACGAGTTCACCTTCCCCGACGATTGGAAAGTTTTCAAGGGTGCCAGAACGGAATCGATCAGGGATCGGCAGGAGCCTCTCCCCACCGAGACTGACAGATAACTTTTTATTTATTAATACCGTGGATAAGCATGCAATAACGTGAAATAGCGTGGAAGAGTTTGTACAAACTGGTGGCACGAAATGGTGGTCCAAAGTCTTGAGTTCAAAGTCCAAAGTCGGCCGGGCGCAGGGCGCAAAGAGATATTTTGT
>JAQGOX010000377.1 GCA_028293365.1 Verrucomicrobiales bacterium
TCATACTGTTGCCGGCGAAAACCCGTTATGAGCAGGACGATGGCGGCACTGAAACTACTACAGAACGCCGCGTTGCCTTCAGCCCTGAAATACCGCGACAAGTCGGCGAAGCGCGCGCGGAATGGAAGATTCTAAGGGAACTGGCCGCCGCCACCTATCCCGAGCGCGCCCATCTTTTGGGATGCAGGACCGGTTGGGAAATGCGGGAGGAAATCGCGCGCGTTATACCGTTTTATAACGGTATCCAGGATCTGCGAAAGACCGGTGACGGGTTTCAATATGGCGGTCCACATTTGTGTGCAAACGGCAAGTTCCCCACTCCCGATGGCAAAGCCCATTTCAAACCGGTAGCCCTTCCGAATCTTAAGCGGGCCTCCGGCGAATTCGAGATTAGCACTCGGCGAGGGAAACAGTTTAATACACTGATCTACGCGGAAATCGATCCGCTCAACGGTGCCCCTCGGGATGCCGTCTTGATAAACCCGGCCGATGCCGAGCGACTTTGCCTGCGAAATCACCAGCGGGTTACGCTCAAAAGCGGAACCGGCGCCTATTCGGCCTCAGTCTTTTATTCCCCCATCGCCCCCGGGAACCTGCAAGTGCATTGGCCTGAAGGCAATGTGCTGATTCCGTCGGGCCTTGTAGACCAGGGCGGTGGCGTGCCCGACTACAATACCCGCGTTCAAATCCTGCCGGGTTAAAGGCCATTAACCAGGCCTTCGGCTGCGCTTCCTTCATTTTATCTCAGGCTATCCGCTCACTGCTTAACGGGGTTTCCTCCCTATACCGATCAACCCTAGTGGTTTTGCTCACCACGTGGTCTTGGTGCTGTCTGCTGCCAGAAGCATGCCCCGACCCCATTTCGCTCGGATCGGAAACGACTTAGTCTGAGTGCAGTTCGAGTCAGGCAGGTGGCGGGAAAGAATTCCGGGGTCAGGCCCCTGCAGGATCGAAAAAGAGAAAACGCGATATTAGAAATTGACCCATATGCAAGTGTCCCCCCTGTCACGAGCCCTGTTGATTGTTTCCCTGTTTGCCACCGTTGCGGTTTCCGCTCAACAAAATTCCATTGATTCCAGCTTTCGAGCCAGTGTTGATGGTTCCATTGCAACGCTGGCCGCCCAGCCCGATGGTAAGCTGATCATCGGTGGTTCGTTTCAGGCGGTTAATGATCAGTCAGTGGTAAACCTGAGTCGCCTAAACGCAGACGGGTCGGTTGATAGTAGCTTTGTTCTCGACGGAGCCATTTCCTCCGCCGTTCAATCTGTTTTATTGGCACCCGGCGGAAAGATAATCTGTCAGGGTTCGACAGTAACTTCCGGGGGACAGACGATTTCCCCACTTTTCCGTTTGAACAACAACGGAAGTATCGATCAAACTTTTTCACCGTTCGCCGGTTGTCGCGCCCGCAAAATCGCCGTTCAGACGGACGGAAAAGTTGTGATTGGCTATCGGAATGCGCCCTATGTGGCTCGCCTCAATGTTGACGGTTCGATGGATTCAACGTTTCAAGCGGCCTTAACCGAGTCACCCGCAATGGAAGCTGGAGTCGATAGCCTCGCGATTCAAGTGGACGGAAAGATATTGGTTGGCGGAACTTTTAATACTCAGATGGGCTCGCAGAATTTGGTGCGTTTGAATAGTGATGGATCGCTGGACGAAAGTTACTCCGGCGCTCCCGGCCCGCTTCTCTACGTTTACAATATTTTCATTCAGAACGATGGAAAAGCCATCGCAAGCGGCAAAACCGCTCCTTATTATGGATCGCTTCCGCTATTTCGCCGTCTGAATTCAGACCGGACGCTCGATACGAGCTTTGCGGATGGCAGCCAGAAAGTTGCCGTAGCAGCCCAATCCGGAGACACTTTTTACACCAAGGGCCAGGAAATGCTTCGTTTGGATTTGGATGGTATCGTCGACGATTCCTTTTCCGCGGCACTTGCTGGTGGGACAATCTCGAGTGTGGCGATTCAGGCCGATCAAAAAGTCGTCGCGGCTGGAAATTTCTCCACCGTGAACGGAGAAGTGCATAATAACATCGTTCGGTTCAATGCGACTGCCCAGGCCGCCACCAACGCAGTTCAGGTCCTCGCTTTCACTCAACCCTGCAATAGCGCCGAAAACTTTTGCACGACGCTTTCCGGAGCGGCTGGTGTAAGCTACGTGATTGAAGCGTCTTCGGATTTTTCTCACTGGACCGAAATCGCAACTGAAACTGCAAATGAAAGCGGGCTCGCCATCAGTTTCCCCCGGTCCGCCTTGCCGAGTCCTTGTTTCTTTAGAGCGAAATTGGCGAGTAATTGAGATTGATCCGTGCGAGTTACCGTTTTTCGCCCAAATTGATGCTCATCATTCCGCCCAGTAAATTCTCAATTCGTATATTCGCCCAGCCATCCTGACGCATCAGTTCAGCCACTCCTTTTTGAGCCGGATAGGCCATCAGCGATTCATAAATGTAGGCATGAGTCGCTGAGTTCCCACAGAAAACTCGTCCAAACAAGGGGACGAACCTTTTCAGATAGAAATAGTAACCTAGTCGAAATGCGGGATGGGTTGGTTTGCCAAAGTCCAATATCATTGCGCGACCGCCCGGTTTAAGAACCCGCTGCATTTCGTTTAAGCCCTCTCTGACGTCCGCCAGGTTACGAAGGCCATAACTAATAGTGAGAAGATCGAAGGTCGAATCGTCGAATGGAAGGTTCAAAGCATCGGCTCGAATAAACTGAATTCTCTCGTTCTGAAATCGTTCTCGGCCCACTTGCAGCATTGGCAGGCTGAAGTCCGCGGCAACCGTGTGAGTCCCCGCATTTGCGAGCCGAAAAGCCACGTCACCGGTCCCGCAACAAAGGTCAAGCGCACGTTCGTGGGGTTTTGGCTTTGCAAGCTGAATGAGCCGTCTCTTCCAGAGGCGGTGCAGTCCAAGGCTTTGCAGGTCGTTGATGAGATCGTATCGGGACGCTATGGTCGCGAACAAGTCCTCGACGCGGGCTGAACGCCCTTTCCCCGGAAGATAATAGCTGGAAGGCATTGAAGACAGAGTCTATTCGGCAAAAGCCACCCAGACCGTGTGCTTGAGATTCCCTTTAAATTTGTGAACTTGTCTCTGTATCCGAGCCGCAGAATAAAAACCGATCAATTTTGATTTAAAAACTTCGAGACATTTCCGCCGCGATCGGCCGGGCGCGCAATTATTGACGACCACGCCTATCGAACAGAGGTCGTCGCAAAAAATCGAACGGTTCATCTTAATCACCCCTTCAGTACTCTACCGGGTTGGGACTCAGTCAAGGGAATTGCATTGATTTCAATTCTATGACAGGATTGTCCAGAACAAGGACACTTTCCGCTTACGTTGTGCAACTGTTGCATTGTTCATCCGGCAC
>JAQGOX010000385.1 GCA_028293365.1 Verrucomicrobiales bacterium
CTTCCTCCTCCTGTCCCAGGCGAAGCAAATCCTGTGCGAGTTGAAGTTGCGCAGGAAGGTAATCGTGATCCCACGCGAGAGCCTGCCGTTGATGCAACTCTCCTTCCTTGAATCGATATTTCTGCGATAGCTTCTTGCCGATGAGGTAATCGACCCTGGGATTTTTTTGCCACGGTTCGAGGGCTTTTTCCCGTGTTGCTTTTTCCGTGGCAGAATCCGCTTCGAGATGTGCCAACACCGCCCGGAAAGCACCTACGTCCGGATTTAAAGGATTGATCTTTTCAATCCTGTTTAAGTATTCCTGCGCCTTGGAATACTCTTCGCTGTCGATAAGATTATCCGTGATAAATAAAAGCGCCGGGGCATAATTGGGGTTTTCATCCAGGGCCGCTGAAATTGCTTCTGTGGCGGTCTCGCGATCTGATTCTTCATAGGCGCGTGCCCGGCCGAATTGGAATTCGGGATCATCCGGGAATAATTTGAGACCTTCGTCGAAATTCTTTGCGGCAAGTTCGAAGTCTCCTTTGTCCAATCCCAGGTTTCCGATGGCGAGGTAAACTTCACGTGTTTTTGGCGCCACCTTTTTTGCTGGTTCGAGGTAATTGTCCAGCACGAGGCGCGGGTCGGCGCCAAGCAAAATCGCAGCGCGTCCCAAAGTGATGACGTTCAGCGGATCCCGGTAGGATGGGCCACGCCGATACCGGTTCTGGCTGCTATCGCTCAGCTCATTGATTTCATCCAGGAAATTGTTTGCCTCTTTCTCTAGCCCGGTCCGCACGAAGGCGTAGTATCCTTCCAGGCGAAGTCGAATGCTCCGATAGTTGGATTTGATTGCCGTTCGAATGGTTTCCTGCGCATCAGCATATCTGCCGATTTCGCCCTGAGCCCGGCTCAAAAGGATCGGCCACTCTTCATCGCGATCACTGTCGTAGTTCGAGAGTGCCTTTTTGGCCATCTTAATACACTCTTCGTATTTCCCTTTTCGGAAGAGCTTTTGGCCATCCTCGATATCCCCAAAAACAGACATCTGGAGTAGAAGTGCGCAAGCCAGGACCGTGAAAGAAAAAAAGCGCGAAGTCGCAGTTCTGTGAAGTTCTATTGAAGAGCTTTGGGGCATGACGAATCTCCCTGCAACTAACCACGCCAAAGCGATTTGCGCAAAGCCGGATTTTTCCAATCAAAACGCTCTTGCGTGATTTGTCGCTGGAGGTTCCGCAGACATGGGTTAGTCGCCGCGCACTTGGCGTGGATAATGTTGGCAATCTCTAATGCAGCCCGGCTCGTTTGGTTTAAATTGACGAACCTGTTCCCTTCGGTTCAAATATCATCATCCAAAGGAATTACGCTTATGAAGACTTCACTTTCTCGCCGGTCCGCCCTTCGAAAAATTGCCGGTAGCGCCGCTGTGCTTGGAGCGGTCTCCAAATTCGGTTCCTCGGGAGCTCTCACTGCGGCTGAAACGGAAAGGTCGGGGCACCTTGTGGATATCAAAGTCGAGCATGCCGATCCCAGGAAAGCGATGCGAAGTGGAAACATCAATCACTCGGTCTGCCGCTGGTGCTACAATAAAATCTCCCTGGACGAACTTTGTCGCGCTGGCAAAGAGATGGGGCTGCAATCCGTCGAACTTCAGGGACCGAACGATTGGCCTGTCATCCAGAAGCATGGCCTTACAATCGCGATGGTAAGCCTTCCCGATGTCAACATTCCGGTCGGATTCAACCGCCTTGAAAATCACGACAAACTGGTTGCCAGTTTTGAGTCGGGCATTCCGAAGGCTGCCAATGCCGGACTCCATAACATCATTTGTTTTTCCGGCAATCGCGCCGGTTTGGATGATCAAAAGGGAATCGAGAATTGCGCGATCGGTCTTAAACGCCTTATGCCGCTGGCCGAGAAACATAAGATCAACATCGTGATGGAATTGCTCAATAGCAAAGTTGACCACCACGATTATCAGTGCGATCACACCGCCTGGGGGGTGGAGCTTTGCAAAGCAGTCGGTTCAGAACGCTTCAAACTGCTCTACGATATTTACCACATGCAAATCATGGAAGGTGATGTGATCAGGACCATCAAAAAGAATCACCAATATATCGCCCATTACCATACCGGTGGCGTCCCGGGCCGCAATGAAATCGATGAGAGTCAGGAACTTCATTATCCAGCAATCATGAAAGCTATCATGGAGACCGGATATAAAGGCCACGTGGCTCAGGAATTCATTCCCAAACGCCCGGATGCCCTTGCTTCGCTCAAGCAAGGTGTCGATATTTGCGATGTGATTTAGTTTCTGACAGAGGAGAGATGTGACTACCGCACCAGCGGTAGTCGTTGAGTGAAGACCGTCGCAGATCTGTCTGATTTACGGATAGAACGCTCGATAAAATCGTTTAGGTTCAGTCACTGCGGTGATATCTGTATAATTATCAGGTGTGCCGGTCGCAGTTCGATTCGCAAGCAGAGTCCAATCGGTTAGATTCGCGGACGTTTGCAAAGTGAACGCGCGACCGGGAGTGTTTGTAATGACCAGTGTCACGAATCCATCGATGGCTCGGTTGATCGGTCCAAACGTTAAAGGCGCCGAGAGGAGAACGGGCACGGAAATCGGGTTCGAATCCAGCGTAACGGCGGCACTTTGAGCCAACGCTCTGCCATCAAGGAGTGCTCCCGTTTGAATTGAGATGGATTGGGCCGCCATGATTGTTCCCTTGAAGGCTGATCGGGGTGAGAGCGTAGCGGAAGTGCCCACTTGCCAAAAGATGTTTCCGGCCTGTGCTCCACCCGAAAGTGTAACCTTTCGATCGGTTGATATATTCACGGTTGTAGCTGCCTGAAAGATCCAAACAGCATTCGGATCCCCACCTGCATCGAGAGTCAAATCCGACGACGTGATATCATAGGAACCGGGTGCCGATTTGTAGAGACCGGGCGCGAGCGTACGTCCACCCAATTCTCCTGCGGCTCCGCCCAGGCTTGCCACATCCACGCCTCCGGGACGTCCAGCCGGGCTCGCGTCAATAAATGCAGTGCCGAGGTCACCTTTGGCCTGAGTGAGCATGGCGGCGGTCGCGCCACCGTCGTCTGCTGCGTATATCGAACCAGTAACTTCCGCGGCCGTGAGCCCCGTGATATTTGATCTGGCGGCTGGGCTTAATCCCACATCTCCTTTGACGGAGGAAGTTGGAACGCTAGTGATGCCCGATCCGGCCAATATCCCGAATCGGGCGGCTGAACCCAGGTTTACCGGCGCTTGTCCGGCGAAAGTATCCGGAACCAATGCTGGAGTGATAACAAGTAATAGTCCGGCCACGGCCGATTTAATTGAGTAGTTTTTTGATCGTTTTGTCATAAAGTTTGATCTCTTTTTTGGTGGAACAGGAGGGTAAGGTCTGTGCTCGGGTTGATCCGATCCGTTTATTCGCGTGTGCCCTGGGAATGGTCATTATCCGGAGTCAATTGTTCGGCGAGGGAATCCAATTCATCAAAGTCGATGAGGGACTCAACGGTTTCGGAAGGCGCCACTGCGAAGGACTTGCCTTCTTTGGAGTTGAATTTTTGGCCGGGGCTAATGACCGTGACTCCCGTCTCTCCAATCACTTTCAGCGGAATGACGGAATCTTTATCGGTCACGTGTGTTCCGTCCGCAGTAATGATGTAGCGGCCCTTGCCTCCGGCTCCTTCGACAACCGAACGGCCTGCTGCATTCCTGATCTCGAACGTGCTTCCAGGCACTAGAGAACGAACCACCGTGAAGATTCTCCCGGTGTGGAGGTCGAGGAGCGTTTGCATCACCGGCATGCCATCTTTAATATGACGATCCAATTTTTCGAGTTTCACTTCCGTTTCTGGCTGGAGGCGGACGGTAGTTCCGATTCGCCTGAAAAAGAGATCGGTTCGGGCTCCGCTGCCGGTCCTGACAACGGAACCCTGGTGGAAGACATGGCCGGTTTTTAATGGTGCGAATGTTGTGCCGTCATCGGAATATTCGCACTTTCCGCGAACGGAAAGAACCACAGCCTGTGGCAGGTTCGATGTTTGATTTATTTTGATTTTGACATCCTTGACCTCCTCCGCTTGAGCTTGAGCGGCTCTCGGACAGAGACTTAAAAGCGCAATGAAAATGGCTGCGAGTAAATTTTTCATAATGATTCCCCAATGACGACCGACCCAAATTTGCTTGAACGGCTTCTTGAATTTAAAAAAGCCCCTGATCGCCGTACTTGCTGATTTCAGCGGGAAGCTCTTGGGCTTGGCTCGCGATGAGAACGTTCATTCGTTCCTGCCGCGAAAGGCGGTTTCAAGAGTTTTAGGATATCATTTCAAGGAGGAAAAGATATGGGCGCATCTACCCTAAGTTAACTGGGGCAATAATCTGCTACTGACGGCTAACCCTGATGCGAGGCTAGAGCCGCGTCGAATTCGATAGACGGTGAAAGCCAGCCCAAAACTCAGAATAACCCGGGCTGTTTGCCGGCTGGCTTTAGGAGCCCGAGCTTTTTATAACCTAATTCTGTGACGACTCGTCCCTGGGAAGTCCGGTTTAAGTATCCTTCCATGATCAGGTAGGGCTCGTAAACTTCTTCGATCGTATCGGGCTCTTCTCCCACAGCAACAGCGAGGGAACTGACTCCGACGGGACCGCCATTAAACTTGAACATGATGGCTTCGAGAATGCGTTTGTCCATTTCGTCGAGGCCGTTCTGGTCAATTTCAAGAAGTTCGAGCGATCGGTCCGCCAATTCTGCAGTAATCCGGCCATCGCCACGAACTTGAGCATAATCGCGGACGCGTTTCAGCAGGTTATTGGCAATACGCGGAGTGCCCCGGCTACGGCGGGCGATTTCCATGGCGCCGCGCTCTTCGATTTCGATATTCAGCAAACGACCAGAACGAATGATGATCTGTTGCAACTGGTCAGCATGGTAGTAGTCCACGCGCTCGCGAATCGGAAAGCGGGTCAGCAAAGGAGCACTTAAAAGCCCGCTGCGGGTGGTTGCGCCAATCAGCGTAAAGCGAGGCAGATTCAAGCGAATGCTTCGAGCGTTCGGACCCTGGTCGATAATGATATCGAGTTTGAAATCTTCCATTGCCGGATAGAGGTACTCTTCGATCGTTTTTTGCAGGCGGTGGATTTCATCAATGAAGAGGACGTCGCCTTCTTCGAGATTGGTGAGAAGGCCGGCGAGATCGCCGGCTTTTTCAATGGTTGGGCCGCTCGTACTCTTCAAGTTCGCACCCATCGCCTTGGCGATGATGTTGGCGATGGTCGTTTTCCCGAGTCCGGGAGGACCGCTTAAAAGAACGTGATCGATCGGCTCGCCCCGCTGCTTCGCTGCTTGAACCGCGATTTCAATGCGTTCCTTCACTTTTGCCTGTCCCGTGAATTCAGAAAACAGCGAAGGCCGAAGCGTCATTTCGAGCGCTACGTCTGGCTTTGTCAAAATATTGGTAACTTCGCGGTCAGGCATTTGCAATGTGCCCAACTATTAGAGGCTTGAGGGACCCACTTTGGCAATGGGGAAGTCAAAACTTTGAAAAGCCCGTATCCAGGCGGATGGGGTGATCTTGAGAAGGCAACCCCCCCGGAATCCCAATTTACTGAATAGCCCGATGAAGTATTCAGCTTGGGTGCTCGTTGTGAAAAATTGGATCAGTCGGACGATACAGTCGGGGATATGCTGAAAAGATTACTTCTTCTTTCATTAGGATGTTTTTTGTTGTGTTTGCTATTTTGGGAATTTTTCGCTGGCTCGAAAAATAGTCGGCCTGCGCCTGAGCAGCATCTCACCGACGGTTCAGGCAGCATCACTCTTTACAAGCCAAAGATTTCCAGCAAATCGAGTCGTGTTTCTGCCCAGCCCGCGTGGGCAATTCCTTATAGCAAAGAGTTTTGGAATCAATCAGGTTCGATGGTTTTCACTTCGAGGTTGGCAGGCGTTGCGAGGAAAACAGGGGACATTGATCTAAACAGTGTGGTTGATCGGGTTGAGCATGCCTTCGAAATAGGAACTGATGGCCCGACGGTAAAGGGTAAAACGTATGAGGCCTCCCTTGATTCGCAAGGCGTTAAGTTCAGTGCCGCTTCCCCCACGAATGAACGGAATTCAGCTCCTCCGATTTCGATCGCGATATCAAGCGTGACAATCGGAACGGCTCGATTGGAAATTCGAAAAGAAAGGGACTGGTCGGTAATGGGGAACACTGCTCAAGCTCTGCTCTCGCCAGACATGCGGTTCGTGGAACATGTCCAGGCGCGCGGTTCGGGATTGCAGCTTGCCTGGATTGTTAGCCGACCTCTGGAAACCCAGGGAGATTTAAAAATGGATCTGAACATCGAAGGATTAACTGGGGCGGGCGCCAGTCCGGACGGTTTGCATTTCGCTGATTCGAGCGGAATACCGCGGATGCGCGTAGGTAGAGTAAGCATAGTCGATTCCCGCGGGAACGCTTGGCCGGCAAGCACTGAACTTTCTTCTTTAGGAGTCACGATTTCTGTCGCGGCCCAAATCCTTGCAGAAGCCACCTATCCATTAGCGATCGATCCAGAGATTTCAGCGGAATTCGGAATTGATCAAACCAATTTCAAAGGGACCAGCGGGGAAATGCCCGCAATTGCGAACAATGGCAACGAGTATTTGGTGGTATGGAGTGCATTCGATAGCGATGGTGGGAGCACGATTCGCGGGACACGTATGACCCCAGACGGAATTATTCTCGATGCGGAGGGCCTGCTCATAGCGAAGAGTTTTGGTTCGAGTTTAAACTATATGCCCGCCGTGGCGGCCTCCGGGGACGACTTCATGACCGTCTGGTATCAATCCAAATCCGGTGGAATCGCGTCGATCATGGGCAATAGAGTGAATTCGCAAGGAGGTGTTTTCACTTCCGCTGCAAAAAAGATAAGCAACGTCTCCCGAATTCCATTCGGTTTAGAATTGACCTCAAATGGCGCGGGATACTATCTGGTCTGGACGGACAATAATACAATGGGTGCATCCATAGATGTGGAGGGAAACCCAGGCACAGCCATCAATTTTCATAGCGAATCATTCGCGCCTCCGGCAATTGCGCCGAGCGGTTCCAACTATGTCGTAATTTATCCAGACCACACATTGCTTCGCTTTATGTGCATATCCGGGTCAGGACAGGTGCTCAGCGGGTCTCCGTTTAATACTAATCAATATATCTACAACGGGAGAGTTGGAATTGCTTCGATCGACATGGAAAATTTCGTGACTTGGATTTCAAAGAGCAATGTTTACGGAGCGTTGATTGCGGCAGACGGAAGCTTTATCAAAGCGCCATTCATTATCGCCGATAGTTCCGCAGCACACCGGGACGTTGTTGCGGCAACGGATGGAAGTTCTTACGCGGTATTGTTCGGAAACGGTCCCGGGACGGTCTATGCCGCCCGAGTTCGGCGTGATGGAACGGTGGTTGATTTGAATGGTTTCCTCGTGGCCAGCAGGACGAGTGGTTACCGCGATTTTCAGATCGCGGCAATGAAGGGCTCCTATTTGAGCGTTTGGGATACCAGCGACTACAATTTGCGTGCACGAACCTTCACAGCCGAAAGCCTTTCATCGCTCAATGGTGACTTCCTGGTCTCAATTGCGAAACCTGCGGGGGCGCAGCCTGTTGTTGCGGCAGGTCCGAATGAATTTCTGGTGGTCTGGAATACCCTGGCCGCTAGTGGAAGTTGGGACATCGTTGGCAGTCGTCTGAGCACTTCAGGAGAGATACTGGACCCCACACGGCTGCAAATTGCCACCACCAGCGCCGATGAAATTTCCCCTGCGGTCGCCAGTAATGGCAGTGACTTCATGGTTGGCTGGGTGCAACTCACGGATAAACAATTGCATTTCGGGCGAGTGAACGCGGGGGGGCAAGTTTTCGATCCTGGTGGTGTGCAGGGAACAACCGCGCCCATGAGATCGACAGCCGCTTCCACATTATCGATTGCCTCGCTTCAAGGCGATTATGTCGCCGTTTGGGAGGATTCGTATGGCAATCAATCGAATCAGTATTCCGCGCCAATGGCATGGAGTTTGCCGATCACTGCTGGCGGAGTCGCCGGAGCGCCACGACCGCTTGCGGATGCGAATTTTAGTTCGAGCCATCCCACCATCGTTGCGGGAAATTCCAGCTATCTCGCCGTTTGGCAGGACTGGAGAAATGCCGGAAATTTAGGGCCGAGCGGATACTTAATGGGTTCTGATCTTTACGGAGCCCGTCTGAATCTCGGCGGCGAAAAGATGGATGCCTCGAACATCCTCATTTCATCGGAAGAAGGGAATCAGTCGAAACCATCGGCAGCTTTTAACGGGCAGAATTTCTTGATCGCGTGGGAAGATGAACGAAGCGCGGATCGCTGGCCGGATATTTACGGTGCAATCCTACCTGAAGGCAACGCGGGTCGGGAAGAGACGCGGCCTCTTGTCATAAGAGACGGATTTCGTCCGCAAACGGCCCCGGTGCTTTCGAGCAACGGCGATGGATTTCTTCTCAACTGGATCGACGGCTGGGGTAATGACCCGGCGAACCTCGCTGCAGGGATGCTCCTCAATGGTAGCGGCCTGAGTGCGTCGGAGGTTTTCCAGTTAGGCTCGTCGTCTGCGCAATCTTTGAGCGCCGCCTTTGATGGAACGAAAAACTACGCCGTTCTGAATGATCATTTGCAACAAAATGGAAGTTCGGTCCTGGGGCGAACTGTGGCTGCATTCAGCCCTCCACTGGCTGGCTTGGATCGTTTGACCGGAGGGGATTGGAAATCAGCTTACGGAAGTGATGGCAATTATATTGCGGGCTTAAATCCTATAATGCCTGCCTACGCAACAGTTCAATTCACCGGCCCAGCCAACTGGATCTGGCAGAGCTCCACGACTGCACGGCCTGCTCTCCAAAAAGAAAATGCATCTGATCGAATCGCAGCCTGCTTTTATTCGGCAACCGATTTTTCCGTGCGCTTGCAGTTTACGGATAGTCCAGCCCATATGGTGGCCTTTTACGTTTTGGATTGGGACAATGCAGGCCGCTCTCAGACTGTTGAAATTGTTGATAACGCTACTGGAGCAGTGCTGAGTTCGCGGCGCGTTTCCGGCTTTGCGAACGGAGAGTATCTTGTTTACTCATTGCAGGGAGATGTTCAAGTGCGTTTTAGCCGGATGACGGGGCCAAACGCGGTTCTTTCTGGAATCTTTTTTGGAGGAGCATGGATTCCTCCTGCATCAGTTGCCACGCCAGAGATACTGCCAAATGGAGGTTCCTTCGCGAGTCCGGTGGAAGTTTCGATTCACACGGCAACCGCGAGAAGTACTCTGCAATACACGCTGGATGGTTCGACACCTGGTCCTGAGGCTCAGGTCTATACAGGTCCATTCATCCTAAACCAGAACGCGACTCTTACCGCAGTGGCTCGTAGCGCGGGCAGGCTTGATAGCCCGCCGTCCTCCGCGACGTTTACATTTCAAAACAGACCCGGCGTCGCGAGCGCGACATATGTGGGAAACGACACCGTTTCTGGCGGAAATTGGATCGGACCATACGGTGCGGAAGGTCGCTGGATTGTTCAGGATTCGGAAAATCTGCCTTCCTATATTTCTGTTATCGAAAGCAACGGTGCCGAATGGGTTTGGGACGATAATCCGGTTAACGTCGAGGCGCTTCAGCGTGGTTCTGATCCGAACAAGCGAATTGCCGCGTGCATTTACGGTGAAACCTTTACGCTTGCCCTCAATTTTACAGATGCCGCACCGCACCGTGTTACTTGGTACAGTCTCGATTGGGACACCAGCGAACGCAGCCAGATTGTTTATATCATCGATACAGCAACAGGCAACCAGCTCGCCACTCATGCTTCCATGGATTTTAGCGGTGGGGAGTATGTGACCTGGGATATAGCCGGTTCGGTCACTTTGCGTTTGGTGCGCCAGGCCGGATATAACGCAGTCCTGTCCGGGCTTTTCTTTGATCCAGTTCCCGGTACCGCCACCGTGGCAACACCGGTAATTACCCCCAATGGCGGCGACTTTGATTCGCCCGTTCAAGTGACTCTTAATTCGGCAACCAGTGGATCGCAATTGTTCTACACGACCGACGGATCTATTCCGACACGGGATTCCACACCATATAGCGGCGCGTTTACTCTGACCGAATCGGCCAGCCTCCGAGTCCGGGCGTTCAAGCCCGGTTTGAGTGATAGCCCGAACGCTCAAGCGAAGTTTACCATAAACTCGCGGCCAGGCACCGATGTTGGAGCAGCCTTCATCGGGGAAGATCGGACGGCGCAAGGATCGTGGCCCGGACTGTATGGATCCACCGGTTTCATCGTGATCGGTGATTGGATTTCGTTACCTGGTGACCTGACTGTGTCAGTTCAGGGGAAGTCAGACCATACGTGGGCTTACGACGTGAGTGAGTCTCGTGCGTTGCAGAAATATTCGTCGCTGACCCGATTGGCGGCCTGCTGGTACGCCGCAGTGAGTTTCGAAGTGGACCTGAACTTCACCGATGTAAGTGACCACAAGATGGCCTTCTATTTTCTGGACTGGGATCAAGCCGGACGGCAGGAACAGGTGGAAATTTTTGATTCCGGCACTGGAGGTCTTTTGGATAGGCGCAGCGTCACCGTTTTTGCCGATGGCACCTTTTTGAAGTGGAACATCCACGGTCGCGTGCTAGTGCGTATCACGCGGATTGCAGGACCAAATGCGACCCTCTCGGGAATTTTTATCGATGATCGTTGATAGATCATGCGACGAACTTAGGCGATCGAAGCGAAGCTATCCGGCAGTCCAGCAATTGGTTCCCACTTGCATTAAGGGATTGACCTTTGACTACCGCTGTCAACGGCGGTCCGAGAAATTCGGCCAGCCGGTCAGCCCGACAGGCTGGCCATTGGGAAATTTGGGTGCCGCGGCATTCAAACGTGCCGACAATGGCGGTTACATAACGTATGCAGATATCAATAAGTGAATGCTTTCTGTATTCGTGGTCGCGTGCGCATTACGCGATTGGGCTAAACACAACCCTATGGGGGATCTTTGTCAACGATCGCCAGTGATCATCCGAGGAACTTGCGAGCGATCAGGCTGGCGTTATGTCCGCCGAAACCGAAGGAGTTGTTTACAACTGCGTTGACAGTGAGTTCGCGGGCGGTATTGGGCACGTAGTCCAGATCACATTCGGGATCAGGATTTTCGTAGTTGATCGTCGGAGGAACTAGATCGCTCTGAATTGCTTTGGCACAAATCGCCATTTCAACCGCGCCTGCTGCGCCGAGCATATGGCCAGTCGCTCCCTTGGTCGAACTGACCGGAAGTTTGTAGGCATAGTCGCCGAAGACGGTTTTAATCGCCTGGGTTTCGCAAAGATCACCGGTTGGCGTTGAGGTGCCGTGGGCGTTAATATAGGAAATATCTTCTGGATTCAAGCGGGCGGAACGTAGAGCCATGCGCATGCAACGAGCGGCGCCTTCACCCTGGGGAGCTGGGGCGGTCATGTGGTTGGCATCCGCCGTATTTCCATAGCCGATTAATTCGCAGTAAATTCGAGCGCCTCGCGCTTTGGCATGTTCCAGGTCCTCCAGGACCAGGACGCCAGCCCCCTCGCCCATGAGGAATCCATCCCGTTCTTTATCAAAAGGACGTGACGCGCGTTTCGGCTCTGCATTGCGCGTGCTCATCGCGCGCATGGCGCAGAATCCTCCGATGCCCAGTTCCACAATCGTCGCTTCGGTGCCGCCCGCAAACATGACGGCGGCGTCACCCATTTTGATAGTACGCCAGGCTTCGCCGATGGCGTGAGTGGCTGTGGCGCAGGCCGAACAAGTCGCTACGTTTGGCCCGCGGAGCTTGTAATACATCGAGAATATGCCCGAAGCCATGTTCAGAATGAGCATCGGAATCATGAAGGGCGAGACGCGGCCCGGACCTTTTGCGAGCAGGATTTTATGCTGTTCGCCGGTCGTCTGCAAACCTCCGATCCCTGAGCCAATGAAGACACCGATTTCGTCCCGGTTCGCGATATTCAAATCGAGGCCGGAATCAACCAATGCCTGGTGGCCGGCGACAACCCCGAATTGCGTGAACCGATCGGTTCGACGTATCTCTTTGGGCGAAGGAAAAGACGCGGTCGGATCGAAGTTTTTGACTTCGGCGGCGATCTGACAATCGTACATGGACGCATCGAAATGCGTAATCCGATCAACGCCACATTGGCCGGCAAGGAGGTTTTTCCAGAGAGTTTCGGTGTCATTCCCAAGCGGAGATACGACTCCCAGCCCAGTGATGACGACCCGGCGGTCTGTTGAGTTGATGGCCATAAAATCAAAAGGGCAGCGGTCGCTTTTCAAACGTCGCTGCCCGGGAAAAAGGAACGGAACTTACTTCTGCTGGCTTTCTTCGATGTATTTGATGACATCGCCGACGCTTTGCAGCTTTTCAGCTTCCTCGTCCGGAATTTCCTGTCCAAATTCTTCTTCCAGGGCCATCACCAACTCGACGGTATCGAGCGAGTCAGCCCCCAAATCTTCGATGAACTTGGCGTCGGGAGTCACTTGATCCGCGTTCACGCCCAGTTGCTCGACGATAATATCTTTTACTTTTTGCTCGATCGTTTTTTCAGCAGCCATGGGTATCTCCAGTAATAGTTTCGCTGTGTGTGTCTAAGCGACGCTCCAGAAAGCGTCAAGTCCTGATTCGTGAATTATTTTTTTATTCAAATTTCTTTTGGTCGGAACAAAGACCGATTTTCTTTCAAAGCGTCCCTGGGAATGGAAAAATCGGATCGAAAAACCGGTTACATCACCATTCCGCCATCGACTGTAAGCACTTGTCCGGTGACGTATCGTGCGCCGGGACTTGCCAGGTAGAGTGCCGCGTTTGCGATGTCATCGGCCTTTCCAAAGAAGTTCAGCGGAATGCGTTTGAGCAATTCAGTTTTCATTTCTTCGGTGAGGACGGAGGTCATATCCGTCTCAATAAAGCCGGGTGCGATGGCGTTGGCGGTGACGCCGCGTGACGCGAATTCGCGCGCAATCGACTTGGTAAATCCGATCAGGCCGGCCTTGCTCGCCGCGTAGTTGCATTGCCCGGCGTTGCCTATCAAACCGATTACCGATGAGAGATTGATGATTCGTCCGGAGCGTTGTTTGAGGAATGTGCGAGTGAAGGCTTTCGTGAAAGAAAAGGCGCCTTTTAAATTCGTATTGAGCACCGCATCCCAATCCTCCTCGGACATGCGCATGAGCAAGCCGTCCCTGGTGATCCCGGCGTTATTTACGAGTATATCGATTTTCCCGGCTTCTTCGAGAATTTCGACTCCCGCAGAGGCAACTGCGGTGGAATCAGCGACGTCCACTGATTTTGCCCAGGCACGCCG
>JAQGOX010000387.1 GCA_028293365.1 Verrucomicrobiales bacterium
TCGCGGACAGCACCGGAGAACTCCCGGGTCTCGATGATCCTTCGTTCAAGGGGCTTAACGTTTCGAAGGCTGCTTGATTGATGCCCAATGGCGGCAACTCCTTTCCGGATCACCTCCGGCCTTTGCCACGAGACTTTTATGGCCCAAGCGCAAAGGCAGTTGCTCCCGCGTTGCTGGGGCATTTCCTGGTGCGCCGCACCAATGAAGGCCTATGCGGTGGCATTATTGTCGAGACAGAAGCCTATATTAAGGACGACCCATCCTGCCATGCCTTTCGGGGTGAGACCAAACGTAACAAGATAATGTGGGGTGAGCCCGGTCGCAGTTACGTTTATCTGATTTACGGATTTTACTTTTGTTTTAACACAGTGTGTCGGCCCGCAGGGGAAGCGGAGGCTGTCCTTGTGCGAGCGATTGAACCGTGTGCCGGAATCGAATTCATGCGCAAACAACGGGGGTTGACTGAGGAACGCGCGCTGACAAGCGGTCCGGGAAAAATCTGTGTCGCCCTGGCGGTGGATAGGACTTTTGATGGGGTTGATTTGTGCAATGCGGAGTCGCCGCTTTTCGTCTCCGAAAATCCAAATATTCGGAGGACCAGGAGGTGCCTGGGGCCGCTAATTACAACGACTCGAATTGGAATTTCAGTCGCCGCTGATTGGCCATTGCGTTTTTACCTCGGAGGCAGCAATTGTGTTTCGAAGAAGATCCGTCAGCGCATGGCCAAGCCGGTTCAACCGCCCAAATAAGCTTTGCGGACCGCTTCGCTTTGGCGCAGCACTTTGGAATCGTCATGCAGGATAATTCGCCCGGTTTCGATCACATATCCGTAATCGGAGATTTCCAATGCCAGATTGGCGTTTTGTTCAACGAGCAGGATTGTGATGCCGCGTTCCCGGTTGATTTCCACGATTTTTTCGAAAATTGTTTTAACTAGAAGCGGGGCGATTCCAAGCGATGGCTCATCGAGCATAAGGAAACGCGGTCTGCTCATCAGAGCGCGTCCAATCGCCAGCATCTGTTGTTCTCCACCCGACAGCGTCCCGGCAATTTGCGCCAGCCGTTCTTTCAAACGCGGAAAAATAGAAAAAATATACTCCCGCTCTTTCTCAATTGCGGCCGGTTGAAATTGCAGGTAGGCACCCATTTGAAGGTTTTCCTCAACCGTCAGATTTGCAAACACCATTCGCCCCTCGGGAACATGTGCGAGACCACGCTTGACGATTTCATGCGCGCGCAATCGGTCGAGCAATGCGCCCTGATAAACAATTTCTCCAGAAACCGGTTTTACCAGACCTGAAATGCTTCGCAGTATGGTCGTTTTCCCAGCGCCATTGGCGCCGATCAAGGTGACGATTTTACCATCCGGCACCGTCAATGTAATGCCGTGCAGCGCCGTGATGACGCCGTAGTTTACAATCAAATCTTTGATCTCGAGCATCGTTCAACAGGCTGCGTTTCCAAGATAGGCTTCGATCACTTTGGGATTGCAACGAATTTCGGCAGGAACTCCTTCCGCTATCTTTACGCCATAATCGAGCACCACGATCCGCTCGCAAATATTCATCACGACGTTCATATCATGTTCCACCAGAAGAATCGCGAGCCGATATTTTTCCTGGATGAACTTGATAAGTTTCATCAGGTCCGTTTTCTCCGTTGGATTCATTCCTGCGGCCGGTTCGTCGAGCAGCAACAATTCAGGGCGGGTCGCCAGGGCACGCACGATTTCGAGACGGCGTTGCTCACCATAAGGAAGGCATTTGGATTCGGCATCTTTAAATCGAGTCAGGTTAAAAATGTCGAGCAACTCAATGCACTGCTCCTTTATCTCAGCTTCTTCTTTGCGAAAGCTTTTGCCGCGAATGAGCGAATGGCCAATGCCGCCAAACAAATGCAAGTGGAAGGCCACCCGGACATTGTCGAAAACGGATAACGAGGGGAAGAGCCGGATATTTTGGAAGGTACGGGCTATCCCGTGCGCGGTGATTTGGTAAGGACGTTTTCCTGCGATCGATTTATTTCGAAAGGAAATTGCACCCTCAGTCGGTCTGTAAACACCGGTGATCAGGTTGAAAACGGTCGTTTTTCCGGCCCCATTGGGTCCGATCAATCCGATCAGCTCATGTTGCTTGATTGCCAGGGACAACTTTGAAACCGCCGTCAATCCTCCAAATCGAATCGTCACGTCGTCGAGTCCCAGCAACGTTTCTGTGGATTGTAGGAACGTCGCGGTCATCCTGCGTGTGGAGTTGGGGCGGTTGGAGCTTTGCGGGGCCACTTGAATTTGAACAAACCCTGGGGACGGGTCAGCATTAACAGAATCAACAAAATGGAATAAATCAGCATTTGTGAATCCGCAATGCTTCGAAAGTATTCGCGCAGGATGGCGGGCAATAGTGTCAGCAAGATAGCGGCACAGATGACGCCAAAATTATTGCCCATGCCACCCAGGATAACCATAACGACAATTTCGATCGAGCGCATGAAATTGAAACCGGTGGGATCGATAAAGGCTTTATCGTGAGCATATAAACCACCAGCGATGCCGGCAAAAAATGCGCCGACCACAAAGGCGATAATTTTGTAACGGGTCGTGTTAATTCCCATGGCTTCGGCTGCAACTTCGTCGTCGTGGACCGCGAGAAAGCCTCGTCCATAAGTTGAGTTCACAATACTTTGCACCACGTAAACGGTCACGGCAGCGACACCGAAGGTCCAAAAAATCGTGGTATAGGAGGGAATTCCCGTGAGGCCAAGCGCTCCACCCAATGATGGAATATTGCGGAAGATAACCCGGATGATTTCACCGAAACCCAATGTGACAATTGCCAGATAGTCGCCTTTCAAACGCAGAGAGGGTGCTCCCACTAGAATCCCAGCGATTGCTGCAACGAGACCTCCCGCAGCCAGGGCAATAAAAAACAGGATTCCGATACTAAACGTGTTACTCCCGCCGAACGCGGCGAAAAATTTAGGCCCGAGATAAATAGTTACGGCGGCGGATCCGTAGGCACCCACGGCCATAAATCCGGCATGGCCCAGGGAAAATTGTCCGGTGTAGCCGTTGATAAGATTCAGACTGACGGCAAGGATGATATTAACCCCAATACTGATTAAAATCGTGAGGAAGTAGCGATTGATCGCATGGGAAAAATACGAAACGAGAAGGCTGATGGCTACAGCCACCAGGAGTATCCATTGTGAGCGTGCCAGTTTCACACCTTCTCCACTTGTGATTTTCCAAGCAAACCCTCCGGACGAAAGAGCAGGATCAGAATTAAGATCGCGAATGCAATTGCGTCGGTATAGGACGAAAACCGGCTTCCGTTCACGAAGGTTTCCACCAGGCCAAGGACCAAGCCGCCGAGAGCCGCTCCGGGAATATTTCCGATTCCACCGAGAACCGCTGCTACAAATGCTTTCAATCCCGGCAGCACCCCCATTAAGGGATCAATCGATTGATAATTGAGGGCGTAGAGTATGCCACCCGCTGCAGCCAGGGCTGACCCGAGTCCAAACGTGAACGAGATGATGACATCATTATTTACACCTACCAGGGAGGCCGCTGTCGGATTGAATGAGACGGCTCGCATGGCAGTTCCCATCTTTGTGCGCCGAACAATGTACTGGAGGGCCATCATCAGAACGAACGTAATTAACAGCACTCCAATTTGATTCGTCGATACAAGCAGCGGGCCGAGGTGAATTGATTTGGACGGCAGCAGCGGTGGAAATGCTTTTGGAGTGGCGCCGAAAAGGGCCTGAGCCAGATTTTCCAGAAGCAACGATACTCCGATCGCCGTAATCAGGACATTGAGTTTGGAACTGTTCCGCAAAGGGCGATAGGCGAATCGTTCGATGAGGATGCCCAGAAAAGCACAGATCGCCATTGATCCCAGCAGTACGAAACTTCCTGCAAGGAAAGATTCCTGGGGGAGGCCTTTAAAGATGAACAGGGCCTTTTTGTGCATTCCCGGAAGAGTGAATTCAAAGCCTCGGGACATATAATAACCGGCGAAAGCGCCTGCCATAAACACATCACTATGCGCAAAGTTGATGAAGCGAAGGACGCCATAGACCATCGTGTATCCCAACGCAATCAGCGCATAAATCGACCCCAATGAGAGGCCGTTTATGATTTGTTGCAGGAATTCGCTCAAACGCGTGAAAAGGTCGGACTCAGTTGTTCAGCGCCTGATTTAAGGATTGATCGTCTCGACCAGTTTGAATTTTCCATCCTTAATCGTGATGATGACCGCCGACTTGCTGGCATTGCGCTGAGCATCAATCGTCGTTTTTCCGGTGACTCCCTGGAAATCTTTGGTGGCTGCAATTGCGTCGCGCAGCTTTGGACCATCGGTGGTTCCGGCTCGTTTGATCGCATCGACCAGGACCAGTGCTGAATCGTATCCGAGGGCTGCCATGGCATCTGGGGTGGAATTATATTTAGCCCGGAATTTTTTTACAAATTCCTGAACCGCAGGGTTCGGGTCTTCCGGAGAATAATGGGTGGAATAGTAGGTCCCTTCCATTGCTTTGCCGCCGATCTGCAGAAGTTCTTCGGCCTCCCATCCGTCGCCGCCGAACAACGGGACCGTAATGCCGAGCTGCCTTGCCTGCGAAGTGATCAGGCCGGCTTCATTGTAGTAGCCCGGAACACAAATAGCATCAGGATTGGCTGCCTTAATAGCGGTGAGTTGAGCTTTGAAATCTTTATCGCCACTGCTGTATTTCTGTTCCGCCACAATTTCGCCTCCGGCGGCGACAAAAGGTTCCT
>JAQGOX010000395.1 GCA_028293365.1 Verrucomicrobiales bacterium
GTTCGGCATCATGATCGGGTTCATTAGTGCGCCAACATTCAATGGATTGCCTGCGTTTTCGTGGGCTTCGAGAAGGCGGGCGAGCAATTCAAATTTCGCTTCGTCGTAATGCGCGGGCGCACGCCACGGGACCTGGTTCGCCTTCGTATGGGTCATGCAGAGCCGAAAGTTGTAGGTCTGAACCCGTTTGTCGCCGTCTCCGGGTTTGCTACCGTCTCCGGATTGAATGTAGGGGAGCAATCCACTCTCAGGATGACCGGGTGTGCGGTAAGGATCGATGTTCAGTTTGAATTGGTGCGCGGGCGTCTCGGCGCGGATTCCGTTGAGGGTTTCTCCGTACGCAGCGTTGGATTCGCGGCCGACATGATAACTTACGCCAGCCCTGGCCATCAGATCGCCTTCATAACTTGCGTCGATGAAAACCGATCCCTGGAATACCCGACCGCTTTTGCAAGTAAACGAAACGATTCGAGCCCCTTTTTTTTGCACGTTCGTCAACCGTTCGCCGAAGTAAACCGGTATATCGAATTCTTTCAGCCACTTCCGATAAATCACAGTCGCAGCATGCGGCTCAAAGGTCCATTTCGTCGGTCTTCCCGTCACTGCCACCAGGGGATCTCCACCCCCCTCCTGGCCGGAAAGAAGGGCCGCCGACTTTTTTGGTTCCTCCCATTTCCACACTTCCGGCCTTGCATAATAGTCCGCAATCTCTTCGTAAAATTGACGCGCGATACCACCGATCGCACCTTTGTTCCCAATATCCGTTGCTCCCAATCCGCCGGTCGTGAGTCCCCCAAGGTGCTGCGTCCACTCGACGATCAAGACACTTCGTCCGAGGCGCTTTGCTTGCACGGCTGCGGCGATGCCACCGGAGGTTGCACCAAAAATGACGAGGTCTGCTTTCATTACTTCCCGGGCCTCCGAAGTAAACCCAAGAATGACCAAAAGTAGGAATAGCCGTGTGATCATGAAGCGAGAATAGCCAACTGCGAAAGGGAGTAAACGCTTGAAACGCAATGGCCAAAAAACGCTTCCGAAACAGGGGCAGAAATCGAATGAGGGTTGAAGCCACCGCAACTTCAAGGCGGACGGTGCTCGGATCCACTGATCGCTAAAGGCAATATTATCGTCAACCCCCTTGTAATATTTCGGTAAGAGCCGGGCACCGCCGCACCTCGAAATTACTTAGCGAGTAAAGCGTCCTATAAATAAGCTGGCTATCAGGCTTTCTCCTGATTGTGAGGTCAGGGGATTTAATGATTGTCACTCGGTCCATCGACAACTTCTCCAGTTTTTAACGGCGCAGAAGAGCAAGCGGGCCTGCGGTCGCACTCACGGTTGTCGGAAAAATCAGGGTGCCGTTACCTCCACTGCTACAGAGTTTGGCGACGGGTCCACGAGATAAAGCACTCCACGGAACGCGGATATGTGCGCCGTGCACTAATCCGCAGCAAGTGAGAACCGCAAAACGGCCGAATAATTCCTTGCGCCCTATTCCTAAAGGTATCGCTGCGGTTGCGTCGACAAAACCGCGCTCCGTGGCGTTTGGGCTCAAGTTGACGTCCGCCGTTAAGATTCTTTGCGGCCCAACCCACGCTGCCAAAGGTCGAAATGATAGAGAGCGACTACCACCAGTGAATGCCGAATCATTCCCGTGGCAACCAGTTTCGGAATATCGGCGACAGGAACCAGGCGAGTCAAAAGGTCTTCACTGTGATCAAATTCCGTCGGATGCTTCAGCTCGCAGTTCTTCACGAGAAGCGTGAAGCAGACGTTGCTCATGATGGCCGGATTCGGGAAAATCTGGCCGATGATTTGAGCATCTTCTCCTTCATACCCGGTTTCCTCACGGAGTTCGCGCGTTCCAGCGAAAACTGGAGACGCATCGGTGCTATCCATCATTCCACCAGGAATTTCAAGTTCGATGGTATCCGATCCGTGGCGGTACTGCTCAATCATAACCACTTCATTTTTGGCAGTGATCGGAACCACGTTCACCCAATTGACCGATTCTATGACAAAGAAATCGTGTTCCTTGCCAGTCCGAGGAGAGCGTTTAATGTCAGAACGCACGGAGAAGACGCGATAATTACCGAGTTTCTCCGAACGAATTTTCGGCCATGGTTGAATCACAATCCGCGCTCCTTCGCAGCCCAGCCTTGTTGCATCAGCTTGAGCAGATGGGTCAGTGCTTCGTCGTAGCTGCGACCTTTTTGAGTTGCGAGTTGATTTGCCCGCTTATCAAGTTGACTGGCCATTTCGGTAGATTTCTCTTGAGGGCAGCCCATGGCAACGAGCAAGCCCGCGAGTTTGGCCTGATTAATCCTTAAGTCCGATTGCATCACATTCGGCCGATCACAGAATGAAGTGCTTGTTCCAACGCGAACGCACCAAGTTTAAATCGTCGGAACCTAACTTGCCTAACCGTCGAATGAAAATCGATTTCTCTATTGTCATAACACGATCGAGCCTAACTGTGGATGGTTTTAACAAGCATGCGGAAAGCCAATCCATGAGAATCACATCCAGCGGTCCAGTTCGATCACTGAGGTGATTTGGCAGACGATGGCGTCTTTTTGGAAATCAAACAAAAAAAGCACGGGGCGAACTTTGCTTCCAAAACCGGAGGTAAATGGAAAATTGCAAATGAAAACTTCGCCGAACATTCGCGAGTATATTCAACGAAGGGCGTCGTAAACGGAGTCCTCCGTCGAGTCGTCTGTCAGGAACTGCTCATATCCACGCGCATACCATTCCTTATCGTCATTTTGATCCTTAACAAGCAAAATAACCCGAGCTTTACCTGCCTTCGGAAGTTGACTTGCAATTTGCGTTGGAATAGCCAGCGAATCCGCTCCGGTGAGGTCGGCTGTGAACTCAATGGCATTCATTGATCCAAAGCGTATTGCCAATCCAGGATTTAGTCAAACTTCGCGTAAGAGGGTTGTTATTTTTCCACCTCATCTTCCGCCACAATCTTCACACTTGTCACCCCCACCCGTTTTGTTGGCGAGCTGTTTTCCCCACCGGAACCCCGCGTTGTGGGTGTATCGCCGATCTTGCGCAGAACGTCGTCACCTTTGGTCAACTGCCCAAATCCGGTGTATTGGCGATCGAGGAAACGGGCGTCAGCCAGGCAAATGAAGAACTGGCTGCCGGCGGAATCGGGATCCTGAGAACGAGCCATTGACAGAACTCCGCGAACATGCGGCTTCTCATTAAACTCAGCTTTGACTTTATATCCCGGACCGCCGGTTCCAACGCGTGGATTATCCGTCTTGCTCAAGGGATCGCCCCCTTGAATCATGAACCCTTTCACGATCCGATGGAACGCGGTGCCATCATAAAAACCTTCCCGGGCGAGTTTTTTAAAATTCTCGACCGTTTTCGGCGCGACATCCGGCCAGAAAGAAACCACCAGATCGCCTTCAGTCGTGCTGATCACTGCCACTTCATTCGCTGCCATAATCGTAATGGGTTGTTTGAAAGTTGTTGAGGTTACTTAATCGAAGAGGCGGGCACGATTTTGATGCTTTCGATGCCCATGCGCTTGACTGGCTTGCTTCCCTGGACGGGAGTAGACCCAATTTTGCCAAGAACATCATCGCCTTTGATCAGTTTGCCGAAAGCAGTGTATTGATGATCAAGGTGCGTCGCGGGCGCGAGGCAG
>JAQGOX010000402.1 GCA_028293365.1 Verrucomicrobiales bacterium
GATTCGGATAGCCGTGCCTGAGTGCGGACTGCTCTCCACCGAAACTCGTCCGCCTAGTTTTTCGGTTTTCTCCTGCACAATCGCCAGGCCCAGTCCACGTCCGGACAATCGCGTAATGATTGGACTCGTGGAGACGTCGGCCTTGAATATGAGCGCCCGGGCTTCCGATTCACTGAGGCGGTCTGCTTCCTCGGCCGAAATAAGGCCGTGTTTGACGGCGGACGCTTTGACTTTCTCCACTTCAATTCCCGAACCATCGTCGGACACCAAAAGTTCAACTTTATTGCCGTTCACCCGTGATACCGCCAGGGTAATGGTGGCGCGGGCCGGCTTGCCCAGCTTGATGCGCAGATCGGGAGCTTCAACCCCATGATCCACGCAGTTGCGCAAGAGATGTATGAGCGGATCTTTCATTTCCTCCAGAATGCGCTTGTCGATTTCGACTTCCTCGCCACGAACGACCAGGTCGCATTCCTTGCCTTGATCTCGACAGAGGTCGCGCACCAGCTTTGGAAAGAGCGCGCCCAGTGTGGCCAGGGGCAGCATGAGCATTTTTTTGGAATCAGCCAGCAAGTCATCCACGAGTTTGCCCACGGCGAGGTGGTCGTGAGATGCAGTTTCGCAAAGAGCTGCGATCCTGCTTTCAAAGGATCGAAGATAGTCGTAATTCCAATCGAAAAACTCCATCAATCGGTTCAGACCTGACGATGCCGCGATGCGTTCTGCCGAAGCGGATCGTTCGAACGTCTGACGTAATGCGCGCACTTCCGGTTGAACACTTGCCCATTCCTTTTGCCACTCTCCAAACCGCTCCCTCAGTTCGCGCAAATCAGCGGTCCGTTGGCCTGCCATCAATTTCGCCGCGAGCATTTCTTCCGCCTCCAACAGACGCGCATCCAATTTGGCGATCGAAATTCGCACGGTCTCGCCCATGGCCGATTTTTCCGGAGCAACCGGCTCACCGCCAGACAACACAGGAGCTGAAGTTTCCGTTGCGGGCGATGCAGGAGCTTGCGGCGTTACAGCAGGCTGTGCGGTCGCCGTTTGTTGGGTTGCCGAGCGAGCGAGTATTCCAGTCACGGCGTCCAATCGGTGATGCACCTTGTCCAAAGCTTGGGGCGAGGGGGCGATCCGTTGCCGTTTCCAGGTGGAGAACACCTCTTCGAGCGACTGGCATATCGCCTCGACTTCGGTAAAATTCACCGCACGCGCCGCTCCTTTGAGACTATGCGCGGCGCGGAAAACCGCCTCGACAATCGCGCGTTGGTCTTCAGATACCGATGATTTTTCCAATGCCAGCAAACCGGCGGAAATCGCCTCCAAATGTTCGCCAGCCTCAACCTTGAAGGTGGCGCGAAGCGATTTGAGAAATTCCTCTTCTTTGCTGCTCATGGCCGGTCGCAGTGTTATACTTTGTAGCCTTCGACCATTTGTTTAAGGCGCTGGCCCAGTTCGTTCAGGTTGCGCGCCGCTGTCTCCAATTGTTTGGCACTCGCCACATTCTGTGTGCTGGCTTGCTTGATGTTCTCCATCGCCACTCCCACTTGATCCATCCCCACCAATTGCTGCTGGGTCGATGCCGCTATTTGCGTCGCTGATTGCGCCGCCTCCGTCACGCTGCCTGCCAGTATCTGGATGGATTCTCCCGACGCCCCGGTCTGTTTCTCGCCTGCTTCAACCGCCTTGCTGCCTTGCTCGGTCGCCATGACCGCTGCCGTCGTTGCTTTTTGGATATCGGTCAGGATGGTTCGCACTTGGTTGGTCGCTTGGCGTGATTGCTCGGCCAGACTCTTGACCTCCTGCGCGACCACACCGAAACCCTTCCCATGCTCACCCGCTCTCGCCGCTTCAATTGCCGCGTTGACCGCAAGCAAATTGGATTGCGCGGCCAGATCCTCCACCGTGGCAATGATCTGCCCAATGGTCTGGCTTTGTTCGCTCAACCGCACCATGCTGGTGGCGATGGCTTCCATCTGCTGACGGATGCGGTTCATGCCGGCGGCGGCCTCCTCAGTGGACTTCCGTCCGCTTTGGGAAATTTGCGCTGCTTTTTGAGCGTTCTCGGCCACGGCTTTCGCCTTCTGGTTGACCAGTTGGGCGGTTTGCCGCACTTCTTCCACTGTGGTGGTCGTTTGACTGACAGCCGTGGCGGACTCAGTGGCGCTGGAGGAAAGCTGAGTGGTCGAGGCGACAATCTCGCTGGCCGCCGAACCCAGCACACTCGCGCTTTCCACCATGCCTCGGGTTTGCGCGCGCAAATTCTCGGTCATCCGCGCAAAGGCATTACCTAAAACATCATTGGGAGAATGCGGCTTGACTGTGGAGCGCAGGTCGCCCGCCGCAATCTGCTCGGCGGCGCCAGCCATGGCGCGAAGGGACTGAGCCATGCGCTCGAAGGTCCGATTCAACACGCCCACTTCGTCACTCCGTCCATTGGCGGACACCTCCACGCTGAGATCTCCGACTGTGATCCGTTCAGCAATCGCGGTCAGACCCTCAAGAGGGCGGGCGATGTTGCGGGTAATGACGAACCCGGCCACGGCCAGGATGACAAACGCAGATAGAGTCCCAAAAATAATGGCAAGTCTTGCGCTTTGGGCGGCGGCCATCGCATCGTCCGAGCGGGTTTTCAGCAATGCGGTTTCTTCACTTTCCATCCCGGCCACCACTTTGCGAATTTCATCCATGATCTTTTTTCCCTTGTCCGTGAGCACTTCCTTTTGCGCCTCTTCAAAGCTCTTGGTTTTGCGCAGCTCAATGATCACTTGCATTTCAGCGAATTTGCCATCTTTCCCTTTAATAAGGGGTTCAAGAATATCCAGGCTTCGCTGTTGGCTCGGATTGTCTTTGGTCAAGTCCTTGAGCGCCTTGATTTTTTGGTCAATTATTTTTTGCGCGGCATGAAATGGTTCCAGATATCGCTCCTCTCCAGTGATGATATAGCCCCGCTGCCCGGTTTCCGCATCCTTCATTGCGGAAAGAACGCTTTCGAGGTTTTCAAGCACAAGATGAGTGTGGGCCACCCACTCGGCCGTGTCCGTAAGTTTGACCGTGCTCTTGTAGGAAACGGAGCCGATGGCAAGGAGAATTACCAGTGCGAGTCCAAACCCAGCTCCAATTTTCATTCCGACGTTCCACTTCATTTTCATACCCTCGGTTGATGGTTTGTGTTCATGCTTCGACCTCTTCATGCACGATGATTCGTGGGTCTGCCAGAATGCGAGCCAGGTCGAGGACCACAAGGCGTTCGGCCGTCACGCCTTTCAAATAGTCGCTGCGGATGCCGCCAAGCGTGGGCAGCGAAGGTTGCAAACAGTCCGCCGGAACGGAACGCACCCCCACGATGACATCCGCCAGCAAACCAAGTTCCAGGCCGTTGCCCTGGACGAGGATGATGCGGTGCAGGTCGGTCAACCCCACTTCCGGCAGGTCGAAAAACTTTTTAAGGTCAAGCACCGGCAGGATACGGCCACGAATGTTGACGATTCCAAGCACAAAGGGTGGGGTGCAAGGGAGCGGAGTCAATTCCTTGAACGGACAGACCTCCTGCACGTAGCGGTTTTCCAACGCGTAACTTTCCTGGGCCACTCGGAATTCCAGCAATTCCAAAAAAGTCTGCGCAACCGCTGGAGGTTCGGATATTCGGGATAACGCGCGGGCGCGGGCGCGGAGAACTTGCTTGAAATCGCTGGCCTCAGTTTTCATGGCGTGGATTCCAAGGCGACGAGGGATGTGATGATTTCCATGAGGCGTCCCGCCGTGAGGCCGTCCGATTCAGGCAACAACTCGTCCGGTGGACAATCGCGCAGCAAATCCAAGGCGTTGGCAAAGTGTTTGCCCGCGTCATCGCCATTATTGCGGGCGAGATTTGCGAGCGTAAAATGGGCCAGCACATGCCCTGGTTGCAGATAAATGGCCCGTTGGAGCGAACGGCGCGCTTGCTCGTGATCGCCAAGTTCTTGCAAAATGACGGCGCGCAAATAATGTCCCGATGAATCAAGTTTGTCGTGAGCGATCCACCGATCGCACCAGGCTTGCGCCTCGGTCAGCTTGCCCTGATTGGCCAGGGCGCGGGCCAGGATGGAATAGGTCTGCGGATCAGGCGAGGCGTGGGGAGCAAGTGAGGCCAGCAGTGTATCCGCTGCTTCCGCGTATCGGCCTTGCTGATAAAGTTCAGTGGCCAAAACACATGGGGTCGGTGGAGGTCCTGCCAGCGCCTGTTCAGTCGGCAAGGCCGGTGGCGTTTCGAATAGCGGTGCAGTGGGTGGCAGCGGCATCCACCGCGAAATGGCTTCGAGCGGAGGCGCGAAGAATCCCATTGGTTCATCGGAAAGTGGAATCCAGGACGGTCTGGACGGTTCCGGCACGGCTTTTTTTCGATAGAGGATTGCGCCGGGGAAATTCACCGGGACAAATCGCGAAAACATTGTCTGTGAAGCTTCGCTCGGGCTGACCACCAGCCAGCCACCTTCAACCAGCGCGTTTTGCAAATGGTCCACTACCTTCCGCGCTTGCAGCGGCGTGAAATACATCAGCACATTGCGACAGAAAATTAGATCCATTGCGTTGGTTTGGGTCGTTACCGATGGAAAAACGTGCTCCGCCAGGTTCAAGCTCGCAAAGGTCACGAGTTTTTTTATCTCCGGCCGAATCGCGTAGCGACCATTTGCGGCGCGCTGAAAGTAGCGTTCCTTGAATGCGTCGGGTGTCTCGCGGAACGACCACTCGCCATACACTCCAGCGACGGCTTTCTGAAGAAATCGTCCGTTGATGTCCGTTGCCAGGATCGTCACGCGCCAGTCCTTTAGGTCGGGGATCAGTTGATGCACGAGGATTGCCAGCGAATATGCTTCTTCTCCCGTGCAACAAGCCGCGCTCCAAATGCGCAAACTTTGTTCGCGGCGTCGCCGACCATGGATTAACTCCGGGAGAATGCTCCCGGCAAGGGCGTCGAATGTCTTCTGCTCCCGGAAAAAGTAAGTCTCGCCGACGGTAAGATGGCTTGCGAGCGCCTGGAGTTGCGCCTTGCTCAACGGCGCGGCTAATAAGCAGTCAATACACGCCGCGACCTCTCCAAATCCTAATTCGGACGCCGCGCCGACCATCCCGCGCTGCAAATCCGACCAACGCTCCGATGGGAAATGCAACCCCATCGTCTCCTCGATGATTTCACTCAGACGGCGCCAAGTGGCTTCCGCAACTCCGCTAGGTTTCAAATGCCAACTCCTCTTTCATCGCTTCATCAAGGTTTATTGCCTCGTCCAGGGAGAGGAATTCGTCCAGGTCGTGGATCAACACCAGGCCATCGTCAAGTTTGATGACACCCTGGATTTGTTTGAGGTCAGGAAAAATGCCAGTTCCGGACACAATCTCACCGGGCCGGCGTTCAATGACTCCTTGAGCCTCGTCGATCACTAATATCACGGTGCGACGCGATGTCCGTGCAATTAGGAACTGGTCGGCAGGAGTAATCTCCCGCTCCGGCAGCAGAAACCTGCGCCGAGTGTTGACCACAGGAAGAATGCGGCCTGCGACATCAACCACCCCCAACACGATGGCGGGAGCCTTTGGCAAAGGCGTCACCTCCACTGCCCGGACAATCCGTTCAGTTTTGGATAGAGGCAGCGCATACCGCTGTTCGTCTAAACGAAACACCACGAATTGATGAGGTTCACTCATGATAATCCGCTCTCAAATTTCTTCCCTCCAATAAGCCAAAATATAATTTCGGAAGCTAACAGCCTAAACCTGGTCCGCATAGACTTAAATGCCCATTGCGGATGACGGAAGATTTTTAACAATCAGAGACACGCCTATCGCCGCCGCACGCCTCGCGGAATTACGGCGACTGCGGCTCGGTTACAGTTGCACACAGCTCCCATTCTTCCTGGTCTATCCCCAAACATGAACATCTCGTGAACGTAGAAACGAGGAGATAACAACAAACGGAAAACAACAAACGGAAAGAAACCAACCGACCAAAAGTCCCTGGAGAGGAAAGTTGTCCCAAAATCATTGGAGGAGAGCAACAATCCAAGTTCCTTTTCCTTTTCGTGAACTTTGGCCCCCTTTTCGTGGGCGGTAATTCCCTCTTATTTCTGCTTTTTAGCTTTTCAGCCCGGTCGTCGGGGACCTGAATTCGTGGTTCTGCCTCAAACGTATCCGGTAACTTTCTGGTTGTGCGCGGCTTCTCTCAAATGGACTTTTCTGGGTGATTGGAGCTCTCGCCTCGGCCTATAGCTTCAGCGGGAGGAAACCTCAAATTAAAGGATGATTTAATGAAAAAGATGGCATTGTTACAGCCTCCCGGAACCGGACCGCAAAAATCCCCGGCTTGGCAAACCGGGAAAAGGGTCCGGGACCAATGCCCCGGGGGCCGTAAATCCTCTGAGACCGGATGTGGGAAGCGAATTTCAAGGCACGACCGGAACACGACTGGAACACGACCGGAAGTGTGACGGGATCAAGCACCGGATCAATCACGCCCCCAAAAACGCCAATCCGCTAATCCCTCAGAATAAGCTGTTACTTTTATCCAGGGATAAATAAACAATCGTGAATATCGCCACGGCTCTACAGATGCATAGCCGTTTCGCATGACGTATTGAACCCTGTGCCGGCTAGGGGTCGTTTAGCATTAAGCCCCGATAGACAGAGACCGGGCGCGATTGGTTTATCCCGCCGTTCTGATCAATGAGGGCCGAAAGACCAGCGAATTAGAATCAGCTTGAGAGCAAATTGGAATTAGCAGCGAGCTTTCATTTACCCATTTCCCCAAGAATTCGGTTGAGACGCGCTGTTTCGAGTGTGTACCGCCCGATTGCCCTGAAATCTCCCCTGCGCACGGCAGCTAGTGATAATGCTCGCACTTCGCTGAGTTGCTGACGAAGGATTTGGGGATTGTTTTCTCGAGATAAGATATTCATGCAAATTTTAGATTGTCCTCGTTCCCCGGTCGGCCTCGGAAATTCTTTCGAAACCCAGCCCGGTGAACTTCGTAACTTATCTCCATCCAATTGATTGTATAGGTCGCAAGAGTACGGATTTTTGCGAGCTACTTCCCTGAGGCAGGGTGGGGAGTTATATGTCTGCTTATTATCTTCGCGTTTCACTGCAAAGCTCCGGAAATCCGTGCGGCAACCCGCGACGCTTTCGCGCGTTTTTGCATCTCCTGAATTCAGTCGCCACCTGCCAAGCTAAAACTACCGTGCAGTGTCTATTGTTTCATCACGGCTTCTTTCCGATTTGAAAACCCCAAGGTGGGTTTTAGAATACAGCCCAGGGTTATTTCGCGCGCTCAGCGAAATTACCCTGGGAAACAAACCAACGCGAAAAAATCACTTGTGCGCGACCGCGCGCCGCATCCGCTGCGGCATCCTCTGGGAAATAATTACCGTGAATCTTACCGGTCCGACCGAGGGCAACGATGCAGCGATTTATCCCGCCTTCTTCATTACCACCGTTCCACGTCCTTTGCGCAAGTTACTTTCGGGCACTCGATCAGGACGGCACAGGAAATGGGCTGGGGGTTGGAAACCCTCGCTCCGTTCTGCTTTCTGGTTGATCGCCATTCTCAATTTAACACCGCGCTGGAGCGCATCGATGAGGTACGCAGGCATCCAACAGTATCCTCATGCCGCCCGGTGCAGCGTCAGTTTATGAGCGTATTCGAGCACCGCGACCGCTTGAATCACGAGATCCGCCGTTTGATCAGTGTACCCTTTGGTGTCAGGAATTGACGTGGGCGATTTGGCTCCATTATGTTGCTTGCGTGAAGACGCTTTCGATCTCTGTGGATGAAGAGGTTTGGGATGCGGCCGAAAAGGTGGCCGTCCAGGCGAATACCGACCTAACTGGACTGGTGCGGGAATACCTGGCCCGAGTGGCTCAGGAAAATACGCTCCCGTCCCGGGCCTCGGAATTCGCATCCCGGCAGCATCTCCTCGGACTATTGAAGGACTGCTCCATCTCTCTGGATGGCAAACCGACCCGTGAATCCTTCTACACAGACCGTCGTTTTCATTGACACGAACCTTCTGCTTTACGCGGCGTCTGACGGTAAATCCGACCCGAAAAAGAAGGTCATGGCGGAGGAGTTGATTGCTGCCCGGCCGTTTGTCGTTTCCATGCAAGTGGTGCAGGAGTTTCACGTCGCAGCGACTAAAAAGATTGCACTGGGGATTTCCTCCGAACACGCCGCCAAAGTGCTCGAAGCACTCGTAGCGCGTGTGGTGGTGCATGTCACTCCCGAACTTTTTCGCGAAGCCGTGGTTTTGCAAAGCCGGTTTTGCCTTTCGTATTGGGATGCAGCCATCGTGGCGGCCGCGGGTAAATCTGGTTGCAAGCTGATTTTCTCCGAGGACATGGGCCATTTGCAGATTTACGATCGAGTCATGGTCGCCAATCCAATTGCGGATGAAGGCCGTTGGATCTCCGAAAATCCCCCCAGTTTGGCACGGTTGAAGTGACACCTCGGGACGGGGAAGTGGCCATGCGATCCAGGTTGGCTCACTATTTTCATAAAACCTCAAGTCCCACAAAAGCCTGCCCCGAGTCCTTTTTCCTCCGCAATGGGCCTTGTGTTTGGCTGCCGTCAACCCGGTCCGTCTATCAAGCTCCACTTCAATATTATTTTGGCCGAACCGGAAGCGCCGTAGGCGCGGCATGTTTGTAGAAACGATCCAAAAACTATATCCCAGCCCCATCGGGGCGGCATGATCAGGATCCGCTTCGACAAAATGAGAATTGCTTCAATCTCCATTCCCCGGGGGGAATAAGTGAATTTACGGTAAATCACACTTTCTTTTGCGAAGTTCTTGGGGTGGACCTTCCGACTTAAAGGAACACAATGATAAAGGCGACTGAGCTGTCAAGTAGCCGGGGCACTTCGGCGATTAAGTGTTCGAAAGCACGGACCGATTATGAGGCAAGTCAGTTCAAATGTCAGTGCAGTGTCTATTGTTTCATCACGACTTCTTTCCGAGTTGAAAACCCCAAGGTGGGTTTTAGAATACAGCCCAGGGTTATTTCGCGCGCTCAGCGAAATTACCCTGGGAAAACAAACCAACGGAAATAATCACTTGTCCGCGACCGCGCGCCGCATCCGCTGCGGCATCTGTTCGCTCGCCAACCCCCACTCAAGAATCCTCCACGCGGTTGCGTATTTCGCGGTCGCGTAATTTTAGGTTTTCCGCAAGTGAGCATCAAACCACTGGGGGAGATTCCTTTGGCGGAGGTCGGTCACCCCTCGACTGGTAATCACACCGCGTCGTCGCGCTTCCCTCAGAGCCTGTTCGACAATATCTCGTGAATCTGACTCGGTCGTTGCCAGATCGGTGATTGCACGGATCGGACGGGTCACGGCGAAGCGCTGCCACTGTTGACCGTCACTCTTGGCGAGAGTGGTGTTGC
>JAQGOX010000934.1 GCA_028293365.1 Verrucomicrobiales bacterium
TTGATAACCGCGACTGTAACGGCAGGCCCGTTAGTGCGCACGCAGCGGTTGCCCAGCGGGGCGATTCAACCTCAAATCGCCCAGGCCGCCGACGGCACCGTCCATTTAATTTATTACAAAGGAAAACCTGCCGGTGGAGATTTGTTCTATATGCGGAAAACACCCGCGGAGAACAATTTCTCCAAACCGATTCCGATCAACGCCACACCCGGCAGCGCCATCGCTATCGGAACCATTCGCGGAGCGCATCTCGCGCTCGGCCACAATAACCGCGTGCATGTGGCGTGGATGGGCGGGGAAGGGGCCTCAACCACTAAAATTGCAGGAACTGACAACACACCGATGCTCTATACCCGACTGGCGGATGACGGCATCAGGTTTGAGCCCGAGCGAAATTTGCTAACGTTTACGGGGCGATTGGACGGCGGCGGTAGCGTGGCGGCGGATTCGAGCGGTAACGTTTATGTCACGTGGCACGGAGCTCCCCCTTCCGGACCCGATGGTGAGTCAGAGCGAGCTGTCTATGTGGCGCATTCCACGGACGATGGCAAAACGTTCCGTCGCGAAATCCGTTCGAGCCCCGACGGAACTGGAACTTGCGGCTGTTGTGGAATGGGCGCGTTTGCCGACAAAGAAGGGGCACTCTATCTGCTCTATCGCGCCGCTACGCAAATGACCAATCGCGATGAAATCCTCCTCGTATCCAGAAACCAGGGAACCAGCTTTAAAGTCGCCAATCAGGACCCATGGATCACGGGTATGTGCCCTATGAGTAGTGCGAGCTTTGCCCAGGGCAACGGTCGGACATTCGCGGCCTGGGAAAACGCGGGAAAGGTCAATGTTGTCGCGATAAAACAGAATACAGCCGCGCCGATGCAAAAACTATCTCCTCCGGGCGATGCGAAACGTAAACATCCGGCGCTCGCTGTAAATTCCAAAGGTGAAACGCTGGTTGCCTGGACTGAGGGCACCGGCTGGGAAAAGGGTGGTGCGCTCGGTTGGCAAGTCTTCGATGGTGAAGGTAAGGCCATAGGCGAACCAGGGTCCGCTCCGGGAGTTCCAATCTGGGGACTGGTAGCGGCATACGCACAATCCGATGGCACATTTGTCGTAATTTTTTGAAGCCAGCGCTAACCGGCCAAATGCGGACAATCAACCAGCAGATAGGCTCAGTTTACCGTTTAAGTCCTGGCAGGGGAAGCCTCGGATAACATACGGAAACAGCGTTTATGGGTATGCAGCAGGTGACCGGATTTGCGTTTCAACCAAATTCACCCTATGTACATTACTCGTCATGCAGAAAACCGAGCTGGAACAGAGAATTGCCGAGGCTTTAGCCAATCCTAAAAATATGGGCGAAATGGCCTCCGCGGATGCTGTCGGCACGGTGGGCAGCCCCAATTGCGGGGACATGGTCCGGATGTGGATCAAGTTCAAAGAGGATAAAGGAAGAAAAGTCATTGATCGCGCGACGTTTCAAACATTTGGATGCGAAACTGCAATTGCCGTCGCAAGCGTCGCAACGGAGTTGATTCGTGGTAAAACCGTAGAGGAAGCGCTGGCTCTTTCCGGAACTGAACTCGCCGCGGATTTGGGACCATTGCCTCCAATGAAAATCCATTGCGGCCAACTGGTAGAGGGTGCGTTGCGGTCAGCCCTGGCGCCTTCGGAGCAACTTCCTAAAACAGCGCCTCCGGCGCCGGCCGGTGGCAGCCTACTCGAAAATTTTGGCTCCGACTCACAAAAACCGCGAGCCGGCGGCAAAATAGTTTTTCTGGATCCGAAATAATCCTCCTGTGCCGCGCGAATCACTGGAAGCCAAGAAAGCACGTACTGCGGAAATTATTCAGCGACTTAAAGCTGCCTATCCCGACGCACATTGTGAGCTGAACTTCCGGACTCCGCTTGAATTGTTGATCGCGACCATCCTTTCAGCCCAGGCGACGGACAAGCAGGTTAATATCGTCACCGCTGAGCTTTTTAAAAAATATAAGTCAGCTCACGACTTTGCATTTGCTCAGCCTGTCGAGCTGGAAAATGATCTGCGCGCCATTGGTCTATTTCGCAACAAAGCCAAAAACATTCGCGCCTGCTGCAATACTCTGATTGATAAATATGCGGGCGAAGTTCCCCGGACGATGGAGGAGCTAAGAGAACTGGGCGGGGTGGGCCGCAAAACTGCAAACGTCGTCCTTGGGAACGCCTTCGGCATCAACGCGGGAGTGGTTGTGGATACCCACGTTGCGCGACTTTCAGGTCGTCTCGATCTTACCAAACATGAAGCACCCGAGAAAATTGAATTGGATTTGCAAAAATTGGTTCCAAATCCCGAGTGGGCGTTGTTCAGTCATCTTCTGATTTGGCATGGCCGCCGCCACTGCTTCGCCCGAAAACCTGATTGCGCCGGTTGCGAAGTGCAATTGCTCTGTCCGTCACGTTTCAAATTCGCCAGATCGTAGTCCGCTGCTTTATTTTTGCAGTGCTGGGCCTGGCTAGATTTTTTCGACAAGCTCCGGCTTCTTTTCAGAAGCGCGTTCCCGGACCGGCATAAGGTTGCACGCGCCTTTGCATCCGAAGAGCCGGCTGATCAGGTGCCGGTTACGACTGATCCACATGTAATTGCGCTCCGCGATCCAAATAATTCCCGGTACCCAAAGAAAAATGGCGAGCGGCACTAACAATGGCAATCGCATCCCCACAAAGCGGATGCAACGGGCACCGCGGTAAATCCGTCCGTCCGGTGTGACACAGTGAATCGCTTCCAGCAAATCAGCGCGAGTGAGTTTCGGAGCGATCACCATGGCTTCATTTGAAGACAATCGCACAAGGCGCAGGCAATTGAACCAATCCAGCCATGTGAGCAGCCGCATTTGGAACGTGCACATGGGACATTCGTCGTCGTAAAGAACTGTATGAAGTTTTGCAGCCATGTCTGACTCTACAGTGACTGAAGGATTTCGTCAGCAGCGGCGCGCGGATCGCGTGCGGCATAAATCGGGCGTCCAATGACCAGCCAGTTTGCGCCAGCCTGGAGCGCTTCCTTTGCCGAAAGAGTTCTTTTCTGATCGTCTCCGGAAGGACCTGTGCGAATTCCCGGGGTTACTAACTGGAAGGAGGCAGGCAGAATTGAGCGCAAGTCCACGACTTCCAGCGGAGAGCATACCAATCCACGAAGTTTTGCGGATATGGCCAGAGTCGCGAGCCGCTCAACTTGTTTTCCGACATTTGCCTGGACGCCAATACCCGCCAGCTCATTGCTATCGAAACTCGTAAGCACTGTTACCGCCAGAACCAGCGGAGGGTTCGGCTGCCTCCCTTGCGCAGCCTCTTCAGCGGCCAGCAGCATTTTTAATCCGCCGCTGGCATGAACTGTGAGCATCTGCACGTCAAGCTGGTTGGCCGACGCAATCGCCTTCGCAACGGTGTTTGGAATATCGTGAAATTTAAGATCGAGAAAAACGCTCGCGCCGGTGTCGCGAATTCGCCGCACTATGTCCGGTCCGCCCAGGGTGAATAGTTCACTCCCGATTTTAAATGCACCGGCCAGATCATGAAGTTGATCCACCAACCGCAATGCCTGATCGATTCCAGACACATCCAGTGCAACGATGATCGGATTTTGTTTCATCCCCCTTATTAAAACAGCTTGGAACAGACTGTCACTGAAATCCCGACAATCTGGTTCTCTCATTTCTTTTCCTCGAAACATAAAACTTGTAGAGTTCCGAAATGATTCAATCGATAAGTTTGCGCCTGCGCTTCGTTGTCTTCGTCGTAATGGTAGCTTCTGCACTGACCAACTTTGCCCAGCCGTCGAAGCCGAGTGAATTCGGGATTAATGATCTTTTAAAAGCCCGTCGCATCGTCTTTCTTGGCGATAGCATTACGTATGGCGGTGAATATGTGGAATTTGTAGAAGCATATTTACGAATGACTTACCCGGAATTCAAAGGTGAACTGCTGGATCTGGGCCTGCCGAGCGAGACAGTTTCGGGACTTTCCGAACCGGGTCACGCGGGAGGCGCGTTTCCCCGGCCGGATTTGCACGAACGTTTGGGACGCGTCTTAAAGAAAATCAGCCCTGATTTGATCTTTGCCTGCTATGGCATGAATGACGGAATCTACTATCCGTTCAGCGAGGAGCGATTCGCAAAATTTAAGGACGGGATCGTGCGGCTGCGAAATCGCGCCGCCGACTCGAAAGCGAAGATCGTTATACTGACACCCCCGACTTTTGACGCACTCCCCATCAAAGGTCACACTTTACCCGCTGGTCTGGCCGAATATCGGCAGCCTTTTGAAGGATACAACCGTGTTCTGGACAGTTACTCAGCGTGGCTGCTTTCGCAACGCACTAATGGATGGCAAGTGATCGATGCTCATGGTCCCATGAACCGATTCCTCGCCGAGCAACGTCGCGATCATCCCGATTTTCTTTTAGCCGGAGATGGGGTTCATGCGAATACTCAGGGAAATTGGATCATCGCACGCGAAATCCTTCACTTTCTCGGCGCTCCCCAGAACGTTACCGCTGCCGACGATTCGAGCGAACTTTCGAAGCTTCGCAAGAATGGCCCGGAAATCCTAAAGCTTGTTCAACGCAGACAACGCCTACTAAAAGATGCCTGGCTGACCGAAACCG
>JAQGOX010000440.1 GCA_028293365.1 Verrucomicrobiales bacterium
CGTTATGTATTCTCCGTTCGCGCAAGCACCTCTCACCGGCTACGCACCCTGGGATATCGCGATCCGGGTCGCTGGACTATTAGTGGTCGCGATCGGAGATGCTCGGCGAACCGTTTTTTACCACGACAGTGTGAATTCGACCGAGAGCAGATTTCCATGGCATTAACCCCACCTGGTTTGTCCATGTTCTCCCGAGTTGCGTTTTGCGTAATGATCTGAGAAGGGGCAACGAGAAGGGCGACTGATATCGGCGAACAGATGTCATGTGGAGGCAACGCTTCCCGTGCTCGTCCGAGATGGCGCGTACCGCTAGTAATATCCGATTCACTGGCATAATGGTGAACGGTTACAGGCGAGCCAACAAAGAGCGTCGGAACTGGGGGCTGATTTACAAAAGGCAAAAATTCGGAGTGATGCCAAATTGCCGATCAGTTTGGGCGGCGTGGAATGGAGAACCTCTCGCACGTTCTATTGAAATCACATTGTTCCCGCTAACGGAATAAGGTCCGGAGTGAACGAAAGCTCAGGTTTACGAAGAGCGATAATGTTTAAGTGTCTGAACTTATCTTTGGCGGCACGGATCGAAACGTATTCGGCGTTCCCTCCCCCGATAAACAAGGTTTTAGGTTCAAAACCAGAATTTTGGAGGTCTTGAATCAATGCCAATAGACGAGATGTAACTTGTTTTCGTACTTCAAGATAGCTCCACGCTTTTCGCTGCGCTTCAACGTAACGGAAAAAGCGAATTCCCAGGACGTCATGAATTTGGTGTGCTTCCACACTGTCCATCCCGGCTGATGCAGCTAAACATGCGGCTTTGATCTTCTTGTCAAACTCAACGCCGCAAACGTCTTGTTGGTGTTTTGCATACGCAAACCCAACTCCAGTTCCGAGGATCAATGCCATACAGGGAAATCTCACTTCCTCTCTGGAGGTTCGCAGCGCCCCGCGCATCCAAGCTTCTGCGTCATTAAATAGCTTAATCGGCCGTCGCAAGTGCAGAGCCATGCGTTCCCTTAGATTCGATGGCACGCCATCGCCTATCAAATCTTCTCGTCGAACTTCGGACGCAAGACCCAGTGGTGAACAGATAGCGACACCAACCCTGTCAAATGGAGCAAGGTTTCGCCGTGGGTGGGTAATGCCTGCCCAATTGCTCGAATCGACTAACGAGCTTAAACTTGAATTTAACCAGCCGAGCGTGCGCATGCTTTCAACGTTATAGGGTGCGGCGTGAGGCTTGCAATCAGCCGGGATAACGGCCCACTTAATTCGGGTTCCTCCAATATCGACTGTCAAAACATTGCTGCGCATCGGACGTTACAATGATAAGTCGTTACAATTTAACAACCCCTTTCTGGTTTTGTTTTTTCACCGAAAGTATGGTGGTGCGATTGACGAGAAATAGTGATGTCAAAGATAACTCGCCCGACAGTCCTATGGCCAAAAAGTATCCATCGCGCAGCACGGCGCGATAAACGGTAATGTGGAAAAATCCCGGCCCCAATCCCGCCGCACATGCGCAGGTTGTGGCGCCCGTACTGTTGCATTGTCTCGAAGACCCCGACGCCAATGTGCGCGCTCGAGCAGCGATTCAACTCCCGGACCTGCTTTTAGGTTCGCGAGGACCGCATCGCCAGGCTGTCCAAGCAAGCCGAGCAACTCCGTTTCGAAATGGTTAAAAAAACAACCAGATGCATAGGGTTATTTGGAAATAATCACTCTCATAGAATCACGGCTGCGCTATTTGTTGCGTATGCCCCAAGCGAATACGCCTTCTTCGAAACGATTCAAATGGCCGAGGAGTCGATTTTGAGCTTTCATGGTTAGGATGCGCTACATGATCCTGCTTGTAGGTAACTACCGATTGACGCCTCGGTTGTCGGAACGCTTTTGTCTGGAGGAAGAATTCTTCCATCTGGTTGAGCGGCATTTCCGCCTTTTCTGCCGTCTTTTGTTGTTCGGCAGCCTTTCCCATTATCTGGTCGGGGACTTGATTCGGCCGATTTTGAGGGCCAAAACCCGATGAACCAGGAAGTGCCATCCTTGTGGATCAAGGAAGTGGCAGGGGACGCGCCACCAGCGCAAACTGTTCATCTTGCGATAAGCTGGAATCCCGCAATGGACTCAAAACGCCTGAAAGATAGTGGCGCGGATCATGATGAACTCGTGACAGACTTCAGAGATGGCTTCCTTATCAGAAAGCGGCGAGACGGGAAGAATAGAGAAGTATTTGACCTAATCACTTCGCGGTTTTGCCTGCGCCTCGGTTCTATCCGGGCTCAACAGAGCGGCGCTCCACTCGCCCGGTTTTTCGGATGTCGTCCTAATGAGGAAGGTGGTGCGACTGACCTCTTGCGAGGTCAAGTCACATTCGCGCCGGTTTGGGATGAAGTCGAGTGCGATCTCGACCAGATAGCTGCTGCGGCTGCGAAGGCTGACCGCGAAAGAAGGAAAAATGAGAGTGAACGCGATAATGCCGCTGCGAAATTAAGGAAAGTACCCCGGAGTCCGCCAGACCCATTGGCGGAGGCTGCGCACTTTGAGCTGCGCGGCTTGGTTGGCCTTTTGAATCTGTTTGAGAAACGCCACATCGAGCAGCCTGGGCAGTCGCTGTCCGCGAAAGTATTGCCCCCTGACTGCATCGAACCACTGGCGAATAAAGCAACCCAAGAAGGTTCGGAATTACGTCGATTGCATCTCAGGCTGGAAGCTGAAGAGAGCGAGTTTGAGCCGAGCCAAATTGTGGAGTTTCGGAGTGCAATCACGGGGGATACGTGGGAGCGGGGCAAGGTATTAACGGTTGAAGAGGGCCATTTGGGAATCGAGTTGTTTCCTCGCAGCAGTTTTCCCGCTGATGAGTCTGTTGAGGTGCGGCCGTATAGGAAGTTTGATCGCAAAAACCACCAGATCGCATTGGAGCGCTTCTTGCGGGAAGACACAAAAGGTCATTGGCCGGCCTTGGTTCGATTGATGGCGTCGCCGGGGGAGTTGCCGCCGCCCAAGGCCGAACCTGGGTCGCGATGGTTCAATCCGAAGTTGAATGACGAGCAGCAAAAAGCGGTGATGGGTGCCATTAATGCTCCATTCGGGTTTTTCATACAAGGACCACCGGGAACGGGGAAGAGCACTGTGATTTCAGAAATTGTGCAACACCTTACCGCCCGGGGTGAGCGTATATTGCTGGTCGCTCCCACACATGTGGCAGTGGATTCCGTGCTGGAGAAGGTCGGTGATGCCCAAAACATTTTTGCGGTGCGGCTCGCCCGCGAGGAAGAGGATGTCTCACCGAACCTGCGCCGCTTTCATGAGCGGATGGTAAGTTACGACTTGGGGAAGTCTGTCCGGTGCCATGAGAACACCCAGTCTCCCGCCTGGCGAGAACGATTGGCCCAATGCCGCATAGACCAGGAAAAGTTGCACGAACTGCAACGAACGATGGAGGATCGCGATGTTGCCACGCACGAACAAATCAAGGCCCAAAAGGAGCGCGATCAATGGGAAACCGAAGCGGCGTTGGCCCTATTGGCGGCGCGCGACTCCCTTTCAATTACTGTAGAAGCAGTCCAGCGTACGAACCAGGCAATGATTGAAAACACCCGCCGTTACGAACGCGAGATACCGAGTCTCCGAGCGGCACAAGCAAGAGCACGTGCGCTCAAGCGGAAGGCCGAGAAGTTCACGAACGGTCCACTTGTGGACGCAACTGGAGACCACGAGCAATCGGCTGGAGTTTTGGCTGAGGCAGAATCCGCGTTGGCGACAGTTCGCGACGATTTGCTGGGAAAGGAGCAGGCCCTTGAAGACGAGCTAAGGCAGGAAAAAGAATGGCAGGAGAAGCTGGAGCGGTTGGACTCCGCCGTCAAACAGGCACAGGAGAATGTGGAAAACCTATCGATTGTACGTACGCGCCATGTAGGAAAGGCGGAAAAGGCAAATCAGAACCACAGGCAGCAGCAAACACAGGCAGGTTTCTGGTCGAACGCGGGGAACTGGTTCAGTGTCGGACCTTTGGCAAGTGCGCGCAAGGCCAGTGAACAGGCGGAGTCAGCACGAAAAGAAACCGAGAATAAGCTAAGAGCGGCGCAGCGAAATCATCGTCAGGCAGAAAAGGTTATGCAAGAAGCCGAAGCCGAGTGGCGTTCCTGGCACGCCGCTGCCGAGCGGGACAAGACCACGCTGCGTGGGAAGATCGGTAGGCTTGCCGAGAAGTTGCAACGCTGCGGGACGGTCTGTGAAGAAAAACGTAAGATCGCTTCTCAAAAGGCCGCGCGATTGGAGCGTCTGCAATCTGATGGCAGGAAGCTGGGGAGGGCGGTGTCCGATTTCGAATGCGGACCTTTAGCGGGAGCCCTCAACGCTTTTCAAGAAGCGAAATCCAACCGCCAGATGGCCGAGAGGGAACAAAAGGCAGCGGCGAAAGATTGGACCCTCCGACGGGAGGAACTGGAACAGCTGTTGAAGCAACAGTCCGCGTGGCGAGCTAAAAGTGACAGGAAGTTTGCCCAAAAACACGAAGTGGTTCACAGAACAGAGCAAGACTGGGCGAATGCAGCGAGCGCGGTTCCCGATGGAACGCTGCTGTCGGATAATGATATCCGTACGCGCCTCGACGAATTAGCGGGACGAGAACGCGAGTTCGGCAAATGGCTGAAACTGGAGGAGGAATGGCTCGAAGACACGAACGCTACAACGAGGGCCGAGATCGGAAAACAATTGCTGCGTTCGGCCAATCTGATCTGTGCAACCACTGTAGCCATTGGTGGCCATCCAATGATTGCAGGTAAAAAGGGAAATAACGGCGAGCGGGTGGATGGCGAGTGGAGTGACTTTGACACCCTGATTGTAGATGAGGCAAGCCGGGTGACAGATGCGGAGTTCCTGATCGGTGCCGTTCTCAGTCGGCGCTGGATTCTCGTTGGTGACGAGCATCAACTGCCTCCGTATGTGGAACAGGACGAGGAGCACTTCCTGCATGCCCTGGTGGCGTTGCGGATGGCGGAGCAAGGCGTGGCACTGGACGTAACAACCGCCATCGAGAAACTGGAGAATTGGTGGGAAGAGGATGAAGAGTTGCGCCAGTTCCGCCGGGAGAGCGTGCTGAGGCAAGTTGGAGAGTTATTGGGTTTGGAACCGCAGGAGGAGGCCGCATCCCTTGAAGGAAGAATCGAAAGCGCACGACACCTAAACCGATACGACGCGGGACGCTGGCGGGATATTTATCGCGACTCGATTGAACAGATTGCGAATTCAATTGAGAAGCGCGGCGAGGAAGAAAGAAACCGTGAATTGATGCGGTTGATGATTCAGTTCATGGTGCGCAGCCTTTTTGAACGGTGTCTTGAGGCAATCGGACCTGAGAATCCACTCTGTCAGAAACTGGTTACCCAGCGGCGCATGCTTGGTTCGATTGCAGAACTGGTCCGCGATCCCATTTACGCGGGGAATTACGCAAGCCCGACGGAAGAGGATCTCCGCCAGCACGGGCTGTCGCCTTTCGGATTTGGAAAACCATTTGACGGCGACGTCGTGTTTCTGGACACATCATCGCAAAAAAGCCCATGGCAACGTCAATCGGGCAATGGATTTGTAAACGATCTGGAATGTGACTGGATTCTGAAGACATGTCGTCGGCTCGATGATGAACTCGTTCGCCGAAAGGAGCAAAAACCGGTCACAGCGACAATCTTGTGTTTCTATCAGGCACAGGTGAAACAGATACGCGACCAGTTTCAAGCGGAACACCACCGAAAGCCATTCAGGTTGTTGAATCTGTTTGAGAGGGAACGCGTGCGAGTGGTGCCCATAGACCGCATACAAGGGCAGGAGAGCGACATCGTATTCATCAGTTTCGTGAGAACCTACGGGCACAATCCCCCGCGAGGATTTGGACTCTGGTTGCAAGACTATCGAAGACTAAACGTAGCATGCACGCGGGCGCATCGGATGCTCGTGCTTGTCGGTCATCGAATCACGCTGGAGCAGATGGCGAAGAAAAGTGGATTTCTCAAAGCGCAGTCGTTCTATGGGAATCTCTTCGGTCTGCTGGATGGACAAAAAAAGGACGCGAACCCACGATGCCGATTGGTGAAGCACCTGTGAAAAAAGCGGCCCAAACCACGGGCGAGTACTCCCGTGAGCCTGTGGGGTTCGAATGGTTGCAAGGGAGCAGATTCCTGCCCGAGACGATTTTGGCGCGGGTCCTCAATGGCATCTTGCCCATGCTTTTGATTCCGCGTGTTCGCATCCGATCCGTGGAAGAAAAGGGATTAAGTGCCATCGAATTATTCCTCCTGAAATCGATGCAGCGGCATGGGAGTTTAAAGCTCGATGAAGTGGGAATCGCAACTGGCATTCCATGTGGCCCTCTACAGGTGCTGCTAAACCGACTGGTCCGCCAAGGTCTGCTTTCCAGCAGCGATGAGGGGTTCACGGCGGTAAGAGATGCCCTGGAGAAAGCTGTGGAAACTGGCTCTTGTCCCCAGGAGGT
>JAQGOX010000489.1 GCA_028293365.1 Verrucomicrobiales bacterium
TACCATCGGACACTTTGATTCGAATGCCAGTCGCCGATATTGGGCTGTTGTTCGTTGAAGCAATTTCAAAGCGGTGCCGCAACCATGAGTGGAACGCGCCATCGCTGCCGCGATATTGAATCGTTCCGACGGTGGCCCATCCCGTGGTGGAATTCTCAGTCTCCGCCGTATCGACGCCGGGATTTGCCGAAGAGGTTATCTGGAAAGTGTAACTGCCAACAGCCCGGTCCGTGAAAGCACCGGCCGGCGTTCGCTCAGTGTCATCACCGTTATCACGTCCCCAGGCAACGTTGCTAAGTGTAATCGAACTGCCAAAACTCAAGCCGACAAAAAGATTAGTGTCTGAGCCGCCTCCAACGCCGCGATCAGAAATCCAACTGTTCTTATTGCCGTAAAGGCCATCGTTGATGTGTGAGATCAAGTGAATACCGCCAAAATCCAATTCGCTGCTGCCGAATGCGACCGTTCCTTTTGTGGCGAGCGCGGCATTATCGGGAGGCGCCGCGCCTGCTGCGGGATTTGCAAACTCACCGTCATTTCCATCCCAGGAAATGGAATAGCCCCCAGTGTTTTTGACGGTGAGGTTCTCCTGAGGATTGACCTCCAATTCATCAATATCGGTTTGAATGCTGGGAACCTTAATACGAATGCCAGTCGCTGCGATCGGATTACCTCCGGAGCTGACCTCAAAACGATGCCGATAATAGGAACGGAAGCCGGTTGTATCGGTTTTATAATTGATTGTTCCGACTGTGGCCCACCCAGTATCTGGATTTCCCGTTTCGAGGGTGGAATTCGAAGGGTTCGAAACCGCAGTGACCTGGACCGTATAAACTCCGAGGGCTCGATCGGTGTACGGCCCAGGTGGAACTTTTTCCGCGTTGTCGCCATTATCACGGCTCCAGGCAATGGTGCGCAACTGAATCGACTTTCCAAAAGTTAATCCGATAAAGGGATTGGGGTCGGCGGGCGCTGCGGTAAAATCGGGAATCCAGCTATGCGAATTACCGTACAGGCCGTCATTGACGTTCGAAATTAAATGAACGCCATGTCCATATTGGCTGCTGCCAAAGGCGGTTGTGCCTTGCGAAGCAAGTGCGGCATTAGAAGGCGCTTTTGCCGGCGCATTGGTATCGTTGAACAAGCCGTCATTGCCGTCCCAGCCGATTAGATAGGCACCGCTGCTGGTGATTATAACGGGTGGCGGTGGAACACTTGATGGATTAACTTCAATTTCATCTATATCCGTCGCGTCGCTCGAAACCTTGATGCGGATTGCCGTTGCCTGAATAGCAGACCCGTCAGCGGAAGCAACATCGTAACGGTGCCGAAGCCAGGGGTTAAAGTCTGGCGGAGCCTGGCCGGTGTATTCAATAGTGCCGAGGGTCGTCCAACCCGTTGCCGGGTCCCCCGTTTCAGTAGTTGCAACTCCCGGATCGGATACGGTAGTTGATTGAAGCGTGTAAATGCCCTGCCAGCGATCAGGTATCTGATTCATGTTGTCCCGCCCAAATGCAATACTCTTAATGGCGATTTTTTTGGAGAATTTCACCCCAATGAAAGTTCCGGCAGCCGGGTCGATATTCGGGTCGATTTCGTTCGGCCCCATGATCCAGCTATGGCTGTTGCCATAGAGGCCGTCAATGACGTTGTCAATATCGTGGATTCCGCCGTTCGGAAAATATTGGCCGCTGCCAAAGGCGGTCGATCCATTCGCCGCCAGGGCATCGTTTTGTGGCGCACTCGCGCCAGCGCTCACGGAGGAAAACTCACCGTCGTTGCCATCCCATTTGAGGCTAAATGGGACCTGCGGAGTAATTACGATCAGACCAGTGGATATTGCCTCCAAAGCAGCATTAGGATTTACTTCGATTTCGTCTAAATCCATATTGCCGTCAGAAACTTTAATGCGCAGGCCAGTCGCATTGATTGGAGCACCACCCCGGGAAACCGCAAACGAATGCCGCAAGGAGGGAGTGAAAGGGATCCCAGCCGCCTTGTAATTGACGGTGCCGATCGTAACCCAGCCCGTGGCAGGATCGCCAGTTTCCGAGGTATTGACTCCTGGAGTTGCGACTTGCGTCACCTGCAATGTATAAACACCAATCGCCCGATCCTGCAGTTTACCCCCGCAACAATCGGTGTCATCACCATTATCCCGGCTCCAAGCGATGGTTTTGATCGGAACAGTGTCTCCGAAATTCAAGCCGACATAAGCGTTCGTATCGGGTTTCGTAAAATCAGAAATCCAACTGTGAGTGTTTCCATATTTGCCATCGATAACGTTGGTGATGAAATGGACGCCCTGGCCGAACTCGCTGCTCCCAAAAGCGATCGTTCCACTGGACGCCAGTGCCCTGTTCTTTGGAGCCAAAGCGGGAGAGTTCGTATCGTAGAATTTCCCTTCATTTCCATTCCAATCAATCGCGTAACCCGTATTGCTGCTGATCAGGATAAAGCTCGTAATCGGTGGCGTAGGATCGGCGGGCGGATTCACCTCGATTTCATCGATGTCTGTCCCTCCGTCGGAGACTTTGATTCTTATGGCTGTGGCGGAAATCGGTTTCCCGCCCGCAGACACATCGTAGCGGTGTCGAAGATAGGCACTGAAGGAAACGTTGTCGTTGCCCGATTTGTATTGGATCCCGCCTATTGTCGCCCACCCGGTATTGGCATCTCCGGTTTCCAAAGTCTCAACGCCCGGAGTCGTCACCGCCGTGAACTGCAGGATATATGACCCTATGGCACGATCTGTGAACGCTGCCGGAGGGGTTCTTTCGGTATCGTCTCCGTTATCCCGTGACCATGCGACACTGCTAACTGCAACCGCTTTTCCAAACGCGACACCTATAAAAGCATTTGTATCAGGAACCCGAAAATCGGAAATCCAGCTCGAGCTGTTTCCATAGAAACCATCGATCACATTCGGAAAATCGTGAATTCCCCCCGGGAGAAAAGCGGAGCTGCCAAATGCGACCGCCCCCGCCGATGCGAGGGCAATATTGTCTGGCGCGCTCGCGCCTGCTTCCGGGTCGCTGAATCCGCCGTTATTGCCGTCCCAGGAAATTGAATACCCCGGAGCGTTTGTAATAACGACGCGATCGCTCTGCGCAAAAGTCGCTACGGTCCACGAAGAGAATAACAAAAGGAAAAGGGGCAGACGATTGCGCTTTAACAACGGAATTCGATCCTGATCTTTAACACAAACTGCACTCCCAACGGAGAAGAATCGAGGAAGGGTCATAGTAGTTATATGGATTTGTATGGTCGTTGCTTAACGGGAATTGGCATGACGATAGCAAAAACCGTGAGCCAGACTATCCCCCGTTCGGGTGAAACGAGCGCTCGACTGTTCATTTCCGAGCGCCTTTCGTTGCAGACGACGAACGCAGTCCATCTGTAAACTAGCGCTCCGAAACAGGGGAACTTTTCTTAAGATAATGCATTGCCGCCTCGGTTCTCGAGCGAACATGCAGTTTCTCGTAGATGTTCTTCAAGTGGCTTCGGACCGTTTCCAGGCTAACGCACAACGCCTCCGCGATCTCCTTATTAATATATCCTTTTGCCACGTACTTGAGAACTTGCTGCTCGCGGTCCGTCAGATCCAGTTTCGATTCGGAAGATGGCCCAGTTTTTTGAAATGACTGAACGACCATGCGCGCAATGTGGCTCGACATGGGAGCTCCACCTTGAAACACCTCCTGGATCGCACTGAGAATAGCTTCCGGAGCTGTTCGTTTCAGAAGGTAACCGCTCGCGCCCGCTTCCAGCGCTCCAAATATCTGCTCAGAATCTTCATAAACCGTGAGCATGATCACGAAAACTCCGGGCAGGATCGCCTTCAGTTTTCGCACGCATTCGACTCCGGACATGCGCGGCAGGTTGATATCCATTAGGACAACATCCGGACGCTGTTGGGGCAGCGCAACCAGCGCTTCTTCTCCTGTTCCCGAAACGCCAGCACAGACGCACGATTCCGATGACTGAATCAGAGCAGCCAGACTCGCGCGAACACGCTCATCATCTTCGACGATCCAGACTGCTATTGGCACCCTGTCGCAACCTCTGACCTGGCCAGCATCGTTTTCAACTTCTCGCAATGACGCCTTGAACTTACTTTCCATTAATCTTTGCCTTTCCGAATTTTTGATTCGAACTAAATTAAGCACCGGCTTCTTTCTCCAGCGACGGCCCATCAATCTCTCGCTCGGCCCTGCATATTCATCCGAAAGGATATCTTTGTGCCATGGGCGTGGGAGCTACAGATTTCGAGTTCGCCCCGGATTTTTGCCAACCGCTCGCGCATATTATTTAAGCCATCCCCCGGCGCCGAAACGGCCAGAGGATCGAATCCACAGCCGTTATCCTCGAAATTTACAAAAAAATAATCTTGATCCATCCCCATGCGCAATGACACCTCCGAGGCCCCGGAGTGTTTGACAATGTTCTGAACGGCTTCTTTCGCAAGTAGCAGGAGATTGTGCCTTTCTTCGGCCGATAACGGGTGGTCCGGCAGGCAATCAGGAATATTCAAACGGCACCGAATGGAGGTGGAAGAAAAAAAATCCTGCACGTACTGCGAGAGGTAATTGGCGAGATGATCAAGCGAGTCATTCTTCGGATTGACCGCCCATACAATTTGATCCACCGAACGGACTACAGACCGTGCAGTCCGGGCTATCTGCTCAAACTCTTCCTGTACTTCACCTGACTTATTGCTCTTTCGCTGGCCAATATCCCCAAGGAATGCAATGAGTGTAAGACTCGCTCCGATGTCATCATGAATATCGTGCGCGATCCGGGCTCGCTCGCGTTCGAGTCCCTGTTGGTGTTCAAGGCGTTCAAGCTGCAGCAGGTATTTTTTCTGGAGCATGAATCGAACAATCGAAATGGTCGAACCAAGTGCAATGATTACCACGAGCGCCGAAAACCACCAGGTTTGCCAGAATGCCGGAAGCACGGTAAATGCGAAACTCGCCATTTGCTCATTTCCCGTCCAAACGCCCTCGCTATTAGATGCAACGACCCGAAACTGGTAATCTCCCGGGGCAAGGCTGTTGTATTGAGCAAAACGCTCATTGGAGGAATCACTCCAGGATCCCTCCAAACCTTCCATTTTCCACTTAAAGCGGATTTTCTCCGGTGAGACGAAACTCAAGGAGGTGAATCGGAATTCAAATCGCCTGGCTCCAGCGCCGAACCGCATAACTGGAGCAGACTTTCGATCAAGAGTTTCCGCAGTCGAATGCCCCTTTCGCTCGTCGCGATTCCCCGCGTTTTCCCTGCCGTCAGCCTTCCAAATGCTTTGGCCGTCGACCAGCAACTCCTCAATCAACGCCGGCGCCGCCTCGTTCCTGGCCGTACTGGAAGCTGGATCGATTCTTACCAAACCTTTAACCGTGGAAAACCAGAGTATTCCATCCCGGCTCCTCAATCCGGCGGGATGAAATCCACCCGTACACTCCAGGCTCTCCATCCCATCACCTTTTCCGTACGAAATAATATTGAGCATTGAAGTTTTATCGCTCGCAGCCATGTTCAGATTCTCGTTTGAAATCCGGAAAATTCCCTGATTTGATCCCAGCCAGAAATCCTGGCCGGCATCCTGAAGAATCTGCGAAATCACATTATCTTTGAGTCCCTGTTTCGCGGTTAGCGCCGAGAATTTTCCAGCCTTCAATCGCGTTAGTCCGCCGCCCCCTGTGCCGATCCATAAACTGCCATTGCGATCCTCGTATAAGGTCCGAATGAAATCACTTTCGAGGCCGTCACGACGAGAGAAAACCGTGAAGCCATGCTGGTCGAACCGATTCAGTCCACCGCCACTCGTACCGATCCAAATATTTCCGGAAACATCTTCGAGTATGCAGGTGATGAAATTCGCGGAAAGCCCGTCTCGGGTGGTGAAATGCTTGAAAGTTCCATCCTTGTAATAATCAAGCCCTCCTTCATACGTCCCAATCCACAGTCCACCCGCTCGATCTTCGCAGAGCGCAATGACCACATCATCTGACAGGCCATCCCTTCGCAAATAATTCACCACGGAATTCCCCGTTTTTCGGAATAGCCCCTGCCCCCATGTTCCGATCCATAAGCTTCCGTCTTTTGCCGGCAGCAACGACCAGATGCAGGCGTTATCCAAAAGGTAGCTGATATAGGCAGGACCGGGTTTGCCATCGCGCCATGCGTTTAAACCACCGCAGTTCGAACCAATCCATATTTCTCCGGTTGAATCCTCAGCCACTGACATGATTACTTCGTGCGACAGCCCATCTCTCGTGGTGTAGGTTGCAAGCTTGCGCGGCTTGAGCCGCATCAATCCCCCTCCATTGCTTCCAAGCCAAACGTTACCCTCGCGATCTTCGAAAATCGCGCGGATCGAGTTACTCGAGAGACCCTCCTGAGTGGTGATTCTGAGGGATTTTCCGTTTCGCAGCCGGCTTATGCCACCCGACGCGGTGCCTATCCACAAATCGCCGTTACGGGTTTCGCACACCTCCCAAATATCATCGGGCACCAATCCGTATTCGTGACCGAAAATAGTCAACTGTCCCGCTCGCAATCGGGCAATATACATATTGGCACCTCCAAACCAGAGATCGTCACTCTTTCCTTTCGCCAGAGTTGATACAGAAGTAAACCCGGCAGGATCCCCTTGGATAGGTGGCGCAAGAATCTGCTCGTTCCTGATGACCTTCAGATTGCCTTCTGAAATGGTCCATAGATTCCCGGCATCGTCCATCTGGAGTCGGAGAAAGTTTTGTCCGGCCAGCCCCGGTTTTGGCAGAACGGTACTGATTCGACCGCGAGCCCACAGATTCAAACCAGAAAGGGTCCCGATCCAAATTCGTCCTTCGGAATCTTCTTCCAGAGACAAAACAACGTTATGGGCCAGTCCCTGCTCTTTTGTGTATGTTTCAAATTTCCCGGCGTGAAAACGAATCAATCCGCCACCGTCAGTTCCGATCCAAAGGTCTCCGCTTGCTGCCTGACGCAGGCAAGCAATCGGATTGTTGGGAAGACCGTCCGCTTCTCCGAAAGTCAAAAATCGAACCCCGTCAAACCGGACAAGCCCATGAAATGTTCCGATCCAAAGGTAACCATCCTGCGTCTGCAGGATCGAACTGATGGTATTGCTTGGAAGACCGTTTTCCGTTTGCCAGACATCGATCATATAATCGATTGGATGCATCCGACTTTCGGTCGAGAGAGTCGTTGTGACCGGAGCGAAGCGGGTAATAGTTTGTCGAGCGGTTGGATTTGCGCCAGAAAAACGAGCTCCGATTTTCAGCGGTTCGCGATCCTCCGAAGAAGCAACCATTTGCCACGGACCTGTTGGAAGGGTAGCAACCTCAATGCGATATTCGGTCACGAGACGATCAATGAATTTTCCTTCCCGATCGCGTCCCCAAACAATCCTGCTTATACTTGTGACCGACGCCAACTCAATCGTCACCCAGGCGCCCTCGCGTTGATTCGAAATCCAACTTCGACCGTTTCCGTAAACGCCATCATTAATGTTTTCCAAACGATGGATTTTATACCCGCGGAGGCTTCCGGATCCAGTGACTTTGGCGCCCTCGCTGGCAAGAGCCACATTTCGCGGGTTCGGACCACTCGAGTAGGTCTCAAGCTCGTCAATACAAGGCTCAGCACCGCTTGTTTTTGTAATAGTAAATCGAATAAATTTTGCTTGGATCGGCGGAAATTCTTCCCCATTCATCCGGGGATGTACGGGA
>JAQGOX010000207.1 GCA_028293365.1 Verrucomicrobiales bacterium
TCGTCATTGTGGAAAACCCTTTCGTCCTGAGCCGCGAAACTCAGAAAGGCAGCGCACTTGTTCTCGATCCGCATGCCGGCGTGCTCGTCGAACCGAAGCTCAGCGAAAACGCCGACGCGTATTAAAAAGGACGATTCCCTTACAAGACGCCTGTGCCTTCTGAAGCCTCCTGGTTGAGAAAAAATGCTGTAATCGTCGGACTGGTATCGCTATTGATTGGACCGACCAACCTGAAGGAGATTGAAGCCTTCTGTGCAGCTGCCAGTCAAAGAGGGGAGGATATTCTTGCTGGCACCTTCCTTGATGATAATCCCCAAACCCTTGAAATGACGGCGTGGAAGCAAGAAAAACGGCGATCAGTATGACTTCGCAAAGCAAGAGTGATACATTTTTAGACTGTTTATTTTGCTACGGATTCCCACCGTCCCTGACACCTGGTTCAACTGATTCTAATTTGCTTTCAAGATGATTCTAATTCGCTTGTCTTTTGGCCCTTAGCCTTTGTTGCTCATTCGTTGCAGATCTCTTTGGATATGCGCCTCATTCGCGTCTCGCCTGATGCCCAAAATCCTGCGCGCCTTAATCTCATCTTGAAAGCGCATTGGAATGAGCATCACCCAAATCAATTTTTCGACTGCCAGTTGGTCAGGAATACCATTGCGAGATCACCGAATTGCAGCGGGCTGACTGGCGAGATCAGGTTTTCGGTCCATGCCGTGCGGAAGAAAAACCATTCGATCCATTGTGCGATCATGGAAAATGCTGAAGATGAATGGCCAGGTTGGTATAGAACGTTGCCCCTTCCTGAATCGTAGCGTGGACATACTTGTGCGGCTTTCGCGCCAATGCAGAGATTTCCTCAGAAGCGATATGGATTTCAACCTACCCGGTCACCGGTTCCCACAACCACCAGGATTGCGGCAAGCGTGCCTACGAGCACCGGTACAATCACGATTCTCCGCGAGTTCCAGGGCGCATATTCTGTATCGGCATAGCTATGGATGAATGGCCGTCCGTATACTCAAAACCACCGAACCGCGAAATAGTTTCAAAAAAACGTTCAAGCCCCAAATCGCGCCAAGCGTCAGATAATAAGTCGACCCGTTCCAACCGCAAATACTGCTTGGGTGGCGCAATAGGACTACAGAATTGAGTTTTGCTTTTCGCCTGTTGTTGCCGACGTCGCTCTGTCTAGTTGAGAGCCAGACGCCGCCCATTTCGGGAAAGTTGGCGGATATTCGGCGGTGCATTCGGTGATAGGCGCGGGTATTGGGTCGTTGCCTCCCCGTCAAAGCGCTGTTAACGTGGCCAAAAGCAATTCAATAGTGTCAAAAGTGAGGACTGACACTGGAACGGATTCGTTTGGCCTTGAGACCGTTGACCTTCGCGATTACTCACATCCAAGTTCCTTTGCCAATTCGCTGCCTTGGATTTCGTTCGATCGAGTGGTCGGATATGGCGAATGGGGCTTTAGCTCTACTTCATCTGGATTTGCGACGCTCGACCTAAGAAATCCCAATAACGTCCCGATTGTTCAAACCATTCCCGAAAGCGCGTACAGCGTCAATTTGGGCGACAACAAAGCTTTTCTCGGAAGAGGCGCGCGAGGGGTGGCTGTTTATCATTTGCCAGATGTGTTGCCTAAAATTATTGCGCAGCCCACCGGTGGAATCGTCGAGTCTGGACAGGCGTTCCGATTGGAAACATCCGTATCGGGCAGCGTTCCTCTAACTTTCCAATGGTCCAAAGACGGTGTTGATATTCCTGGAGCTACCAATCTCCATCTCACAATTGAATCATTCGCTCCTCGAGACGCTGGCGATTATGTAGTTGCAATCAGCAACTCCAGTGGAATTGTCCGAAGCAAGCCCGCCTCCGTTAATGAACTGACCCCGATGGCTTTCGACAAGATTGGGTCAATTCCGCAGGGAGGACTGCAATTTCATTTAGCTGATGGTACACTATTTGTTGCAAATGGAAGAGGAATCGATCGTTGGGATGTGACTGACCCGTCCAGTCCACGAAATGCTGGGCGAATTGAAATATCTGGAGTTCCTCAAATGCAGGTGTTCGCCGTTCGCGTGACAAACAAGGTTGCGTACGTTGCCGCTGGCTATGGAGGGTTGTTGATCTATAACCTTAATCCGCTTAAGTACCTGGGTGGAATTCTCGGCGACGTCGTGCAGGACGTCGAGGTATTCGGAACCCGGGTATTCATCACCCTTTCGCAAGGAAGTCTCCTCTCCGTGGACGTTTCAAATCCGATTCAACCGAAGGTAGTTGGTTCGTGGCAACGCTCTTATCTGCCCTATAGTCCTTTGCGACTCGATCCTGGAGGTTCATATTTACTTGCTAGCGTTTTAAGTGAAGGGCTCATCCTTTTTGATCCTGCAGTTGGGGGAAATCCGGCCCCAATTGGGACTTCGATCGCGGACGGGTATATCTCGGGGGCCTCCGTTTACAAAGACTGGGCAGTGACGATGGTTTCGGACGGCGCACGGGTTATCGATCTCAGCGATCCGTCCAGGCCAACAACTATGGCTCGCTACCCCATATCAAAGACCCCGAAGGCATTCGCCATGTCGGGGGCGCTTGCCTATTTTGCAACTGAAAATGACGGTTTGGAAGTACTGAACGTATCTGAACCCACGCAGCCGATATTGATCGGTCATTACGCTTCTTCTTGGAGTCCTAGTGACATGTGCGTCGACGGTCCATACGTTTACATAGCGGACTTGGTAAACGGCATCACAATCCTTAAAAGCCGTCCTGAAAACGGGTTATACCTTCACTCCCAAAAAACATCGAATGGGGTCCAATTTCGTTGGGCAAGCGGATTCGGCGCAGTTCTTCAATCGGCTTCTCCTGTCGATTCCCCTACTTGGATCGATTTGCGTGATTCGAAATTTCAAAGTGAAATGGATATTTCTCCGACTAACGAAGTTCGCTTTTTCAAATTAAAGGTACCTTGAAGCTTTAACACAGCGTACCCGACTCAAAGCAAGTCCTGCACAAAGCGGTCATTACGGTCAGTGCGGAACATTGACACTGGGATGGAAGCAGTTTTAACGCTGGCATGATTGAACAGTTCGTGGAGCAAGGGTTCATTCGACTGGACGGCGCGTTTCCCCGTGATCTTGCCGGAGGACACGGGAAATACTCTGGAAGAATACCGGTTGTGATCCGGCTGATCGATCCACGTGGACGAAGCCGGTCGTTTGGCTGGGGGAACACCACGAAGAACCGTTTCGACAGGCGGCGAACACTCCGCGACTGCACAGCGCTTTTGATGAGCTGGCAGGGAAGGGCAGGTGGCTTCCTCGCAATGGACTGGGAAGCTTTCCGGTGAGATTTCCCTCCATTGAACCTTAAAACGGCAGTTGCCGGTATCGGATCTTCGCAAGATCTTGGCGATAAAGCGGTTTGTCGCGGACGCCACAGATCCACGGGGGATATGCGTCGC
>JAQGOX010000543.1 GCA_028293365.1 Verrucomicrobiales bacterium
CGTCAGGTCTTCGTGTTGATCCCAATAACCATGGGTTGCCTGCACAAAACGGACGCCGCGCTCGCTCAACCGGCGCGCAAGCAAACATTGGCGCGCAAACGTCGCTGTTTTCGGATCGTCCAAGCCATAAAGCTTTTTTGTAGCTTCCGATTCGGATGAAACATCGAGCGTGGCCGGCGCTTCAGTCTGCATGCGAAATGCGAGTTCGAACGACTCGATGCGTGCTTCCAGAGCGGGATCGGCGCCGGCTTGCGTCAAGTGCTCGCGATTCATCGCACCAAGCAAATCCAATTGGGCCCGTTGCAACCCCCCGTCCTCATTCGGATCATGCAAATAGCGAATGGTGGCCTTTTCAACCGGCCCACCGCCGCCAATCGTTGTGCCCTGATGGACTGCGGGAAGAAACGCACTGGAATAGTTGCCCACCCCTCCATGCCCCTGCGTCGGATTAATGGTGATGAAGCTCGGAAGGTTTTCATTCTCGGATCCGAGCCCATAGGAAATCCAGGAACCCATGCTGGGCCTCACGAAATTGTCTGAGCCGGTATGTAATTTTAAAAGAGCGCCTCCATGGGCCTCATTGGTACCATGCAGCGACTTGATAAAGCACAATTCATCCGAGAACGCGCCGACCAGCGGAAACAAGTCGCTCACCATCGCGCCGCATTGGCCATACGGCCGAAACTCCCAGGGAGATCGCCTGAGGTTTGCGGTCTTTGAGAACTGGATCCGCGGTTTGTCAAATGGGAGAGGCTTGCCGTTGTCGCGAATCAGCGCTGGCTTATAGTCAAAGGTATCCACGTGAGAAGGCCCTCCGTGCATGAACAGAAAGATAACGCGCTTTGCTTTGGGTTTGAACATCGGCACCTTTGCCGTAAGCGGATTCAGCGCCGCTCCCGTTACTACCGGCGGCAATGACGACATCAGGCTCAGGAGTGCAAGATTGCCAAATCCGGCGCAACACTGACGGAGCATCTGGCGGCGGGAAACGGGTATTGGCAAATCGTGCGGCATATATTTACTCGCGATAGATGAATTCATTTGCGGAGAACAATACCTGGCACCAGGCCGACCAGACCGCGAGTGGCCCGTCCGTTGTATCCTTCGGTACCGTCGTCTTGAGGAATCGCAACGCCCGCTCAGTCTCAGCCGGACTGGGCGGCCGACTCAATGCCCGCTCGTAAGCTTTGCGGATTCGAACATTGTCTTCCACAGGTGGTCCTGCCAGAAGGTTCCGGGCGAAGGCGCGTGCTGACTCCTTGACCAGCGGACTGTTTAGAAAAAAGAGTGCCTGATGAGAGACCACGGTGGCAGCTCGCTTTGAAACACCTACGCTCGGGTTTGCGAAATCAAAGATCGTGAACATATCGAACACCCGGTCGCGCACGACGGGAAGATACACCGAACGCCGCACCGACGAAGCGGAAACCTCATCTGCTGGTGTGTATTCGTCATTCTTCCAGTTTACGACCGAGCCACCTTCCGCAAGATCCAATCGCCCCGACACAGCCAGCAAGGCATCGCGGATCATCTCAGCTTCCAATCGTTGTCGCGGGAAACGCCACAGGAGCCGGTTGTCGGGATCGATGGCGAACGCTCGCGCGAGAACGTCGGTGCCCTCTGGCGTGCCGGTCTGTTGCCACGCGGCACTCGTTAGAATCAGGCGGTGCAACTGTTTCACGTTCCAGCCGGAGCGGATGAATTCGCGTGCGAGCCAGTCCAGCAATTCCGGGTGCGACGGCTCTTCCCCGCGCACGCCAAAGCTGTCCGAAGTGCGTACGAGGCCTTCCCCGAAATGCGCCTGCCAGATGCGGTTAACAATGACTCGTGCAGTGAGGGGGTTCTCGGCATGAGTCAGCCATCGCGCCAATTCCAGGCGTCCACTTTGGTTCGTGCCAATCTTTTGAGGTGGCTGATTGCTTCTATAAACTGCTTGAACAAATCCGCGGGGAACGGGTGTCTTATCGAGAGTCAAGTGGCTGCCACGGATATGCACCGGAAGATCGACTGGATGATCGTCCTCAACCGCGAGCGCAAAGGCAGGGGGTGGCGGCGTGGCGGCTTTCAAGGCGTCCCGATCCTTTTCCATGGAGGCAATGGCCTCGAGTGTTTCCAGCGGGTAATCGGCGCGCATATCCGGGGTCAAACCAAAGACACCGTCTGGTCCAAACAAGGCCTCCCGAACTTCGGCTAACTCCAACTCCGCACGCTCAGCCTCGGCAAGTTCGTTGAAATCCCAGCGTGTGGACGCGTCTTCATCCCTGGCGGATTCCGGACGGTCAAAATGTCTTTTCAGCTCTTCCCGGGTCAAAGCGCGCCGATGCACCCGAACCTCATCCAAACGTCCTTTAAAGCTAACGAACCCATCGGGCCTTCGTCCGAGCACCAACGGACCGTTACCCGGCACGCGCGGCCGGTTGATCGACAATTCTCCAACCGAATTACCGTCTAAAATAATTCTCAAGACCATTCCGTCATAGGTCAGGGCGAGATAATGCCACTGGTTGGGCTTGAGCGTTCCTTTGTCGCTCCAAACCGTAAACACGTTCGTCGGTCCGCCGCCGATATTAAGGCAAGCGCCAGCGCGATCCCGGTCGATCATTAATGCATAGTGCCCCTCAGCATACTCGTTGGCGTTTTTAGCCACGAGCCACCGACGTTCATCGCCACCTTCCGGAAACTGCTCGGTCCGCATCCATGCTTCCACGGTCAATTGGGAGGGCTCAATCTCAGCGGAGGAAGGAAGCTCCAAATGATTTGTTCCGGTGGCAACAAATGCAGCGCCCACTCTGCCCGGACCGATACGAACGCCATTCGAAACGATGCTTGCGTCTTCCTGCCGTACAGACAGTGCTTTCATCAGATCCGGATCCAGCAATGCCCGCCGAAGGCGCTGGCTCGTTGTGTTCGAGTTCGTATCTGAATGAATCAAGGCGCGAAGCCGCTCAGTCCGATTCGATGACAAAATGGCCCCGGCTGTAAGCGTCGAATTCGACCGCGCGGAACCGGGGCAGTTCGTTGTGTTCGCGATTGCCAATAATTCGGGCAGCTTGCTCCGCCATTTTTCAAGCACCTGTTCGTTCGCCTTGATTATGGCTTGATTGATTTGGTTGGTTTTGGCTGCCAGTTTCTTTTCATGCACTTCGATGGCATTGATCTTTGCCATCGTGTCAATTCGGCGCTCATTGAATTTCGAGACGAAAGCCAGATTCGCCATCGTTTTCGTGCTCCGGAAAATCCCCGCGAGGGCGTAATAATCACGGGTGGGGATTGGGTCGAATTTATGATCATGGCAACGGGCGCAGCTCACGGTTAATCCCAGAAACGCGCGGCTTACTACATCGATCTGCTCGTCCACCAAGTCCATCAGGAGTTTAGGCTTGTCCTGCTCGGCGAGCATTTTAGGCCCCAACACGAGCAGGCCGGTAGCGATCCATCGATCAAAAACCGCCTGCTCGCTCAATCCGTTCGTGGGAAGCAGATCGCCCGCAAGCTGTTCCGTGATGAAGGCATCAAAGGACAGATTTTGATTAAACGCTCGGATCACCCAATCACGATACCTCCAGGCATTTGCCATGACTTTATTTTCATCCTGACCATTCGAATCAGCATAACGGGCGACATCCAGCCACCAGCGTCCCCATCGCTCACCGTACTGTGGGGAAGCCAGCAATTGATCCAACACTCCCCCAAATGCGCCAGGGCTGGAGTCGGCCAAAAATGCTTCGATGGCATGCGGCGCTGGAGGCAACCCAGTCAAATCAAAGGTCGCGCGCCGGATCAACAGCCTGCGATCTGCGCGGCGCGCGAGACTCAATCCGTTTTCAGCTAATTTTGCGCCGATGAATCCGTCTATGGGGTTTGGAACGGCATGAGTAGGGCTCATCAGGGACGAAGGAGGCACACTATCGCGAATCGGTTGAAACGCCCAATGCCTGTTATTACCGGATTCGGGCTTGCCGACTTGCTCAGTGGTGGCTGGCCCGTCGTCAGGAAAGAAAGCGCCATCCGCCACCCAACGGTTCAAATCCGCAATTATCGAATCAGGCAGTTTTCGCTTCGGGGGCATTTGCAGATCAGGATTTCCGTAGCCAATGGATTCAATCAATAAACTTTCCCCGGGGTTCCCCGGAATTACGGCCGGGCGCGTCTCGCCACCTTTCAAAAGGCCCGACCTTTGATCGAGCCGCAACCCCCCTTTGAGCTTTTTGCTCTTCGCGCTGTGGCATTCATAACAATTCTCGACCAGAACAGGACGAACTCGCTGTTCAAAGAATGCCTCGCGGGTGTCATCGGAGTCTGCCGCAAATGCGGAGCGACCACCAACCGCAAACAAAAATGCCGCGATCCAAACGCTCATACGTATGGAACCAGGGTTCAGCATGTGAAGGTGAAAACGGGAGAAGCAACCAGCCAGCCGAGGTCTCGGTGAAATGGAGATTCTGTCATCCTCAAATCGTGGTCCTTTTGTGGAATTTTGTCCATCTGCTGCAGAGCAAATCATGCGCTAAATGTGAGATCAGCATAATTCGACCAGCTCATTTCGAACCGTTTGACGCTTCCACCGCCGCTTCCTTCAAACTTCATTTCAAATACGTTTGCGGAAGGCAAATCGAGGTTGCGTTGTAAAACTTCTCAATCGTCACTCGCTCGAAAATATTCCATCTGCTTCAATATGCTCGAATTCCAGAAGGCCAGCCGTTAGAGATTCCCTTATGAGCGACACGTTTCCAAAGGTTTATCTGGCACGTCACGGCGAAACATCCTGGAGTCTCACGGGTCAACACACTGGCCTGACGGATAAACCTCTGACCGAAAGGGGTGAACTGAGCGCACGCCGGCTCGGCGAACGATTGGCAGGATTGAAAATTGCAAAAGTATTTACGAGCCCCCTGCAACGAGCCGCCCGCACGTGCGAATTGGCGGGATTCGGCGGCCAGGCCGAAATCGATCCCGATCTTGTAGAATGGGATTATGGCCGATACGAAGGCCTGCGAACGACGGAGATTCATTCACAGAATCCGGACTGGCAGCTTTTTCGCGATGGGTGTCCTGGCGGCGAATCGCCGGATCAAATCGGTGCACGGGCCGATCGGGTTTTGCATCGAGTGTGTGCCATTGATGGGAACGTCCTGTTCTTTTCAAGCGGGCATATTTTAAGAGTTCTGACCGCGCGCTGGTTGGGGCTCGAGGTTCCTTATGCACGATTTGTCCTGTTGGATACTGCGAGTTTGAGTACGCTTGGTTATGAAAACAACCGGTCGCAACCGGTGATTCGATTGTGGAATGACACGAGCCACCTGAACCGCTGAATCAGTGTCTGGAAATAGTAACTATGAATGTGCTGGTAATTGATATTGGCGGAACACACGTGAAAGTTCTCGCATCCGGAGAAAAGGAGAAACGGGTCTTCGATTCCGGACCTGCATTGACACCCGCCAAGATGGTTTCGCAAGTTCAGAAATTGGTTTCCGATTGGGATTATGATGTAGTTTCCATCGGTTATCCCGGGCCGGTACTTAGGGATCATCCCCTTCGAGAACCTTGGAATCTCGATAAAGGATGGGTCGGTTTTGATTTTGAAAAAGCTTTCAAAAAGCCGGTTAAGGTCGTGAACGATGCCGCGATGCAGGCCCTCGGCAGCTATCATTCCGGGCGAATGCTTTTCCTTGGCCTGGGCACCGGTCTTGGATCAGCTTTCGTTGTGAATGGCACTGTGGAACCAATGGAGTTGGCTCACTTGCCGTATAAGAAAACCACCTTCGAAGATTACGTTGGTATTCGAGGCTTGAAAAAGTACGGAGAGAAAAAATGGCGGCGGCTGGTGGAGGATGTCGTTTCACGGTTGATCGCCGCGATTGAACCGGACGAAGTCGTACTCGGCGGCGGAAATGTGAAGCGATTGAAGGAGATGCCACCGCGCTGTCGTGTGGGTGACAATACAAATGCCTTTCTGGGAGGATTTCGCCTCTGGGAAGATGCCACGGTTCGGGGAACTGCAGCCTCCGCTCAGTTTCCAAGCGACAAATTACCGGAAAATCTGGTTGAATATCGGAGCGAAGGGGAAACGGGCGAAACTATGAAGACGAACAAAAAATCACTCACTAATCTCAAGGGATGGAAGGCTCTCGAACAGCATCTTAAAAAGACGAAGGATTTGCATCTCAGGGACCTTTTCGCGAATGACCCAAAACGCGGTATCCGCATGACCGCTGAAGCAGCGGGTTTATTTCTCGATTATTCGAAAAACCGCATCACCGACGAAACCCTTAAACTGCTTTGCGACCTGGCCGAGGAATCGTCTCTACGCGCGGCCATGGAAGCAATGTTCACAGGCGAGAAAATCAACCTGACCGAAAATCGGGCTGTTCTTCATACGGCGCTGCGTGCGCCAAGGAATGCTTCGATTTCCGTCGATGGTAAAAATGTCGTGCCGGAAGTTCATGCTGTGCTGGATAAAATGACTGCTTTTGCCAGTCGAGTCCGCAGCGGTGCGTGGAAAGGATACAGTGGCAAGCGCATCCGCAACATGGTCAATATCGGAATCGGCGGGTCGGACCTCGGGCCGGTCATGGCCTATGAAGCACTGCGGGATTACAGTGATCGCAAGCTGACATTTCGGTTCGTGTCCAACGTTGATAGTGTCGATTTCGTCGAAGCCGTGCGCGATCTCGACCCCGCCGAAACACTCTTCATCATTTCGTCAAAAACGTTTACTACGCTGGAGACGATGACCAACGCGCAAAGCGCTCGTGCCTGGTTGTTAAAAAAATTCGGCGGTAATACCAAAGCCGTGGCCAAACATTTCGTTGCGGTCTCGACTAACGCCGAAAAGGTATCCGCGTTCGGAATCGATACGGCCAATATGTTCGGTTTTTGGGACTGGGTGGGCGGGCGATACTCCATGGATTCGGCGATCGGTCTTTCGACCATGCTCGCCATTGGACCCGACAATTTCCGTGCAATGCTCAGTGGGTTTCGCGAAATGGACGAACATTTTCGCAAAACCCCATTCGAGAAGAACCTGCCCGTAATAATGGCGCTGCTTGCGATCTGGAATAACGATTTTCTCGGAGCGCACACAGTGGCGGTCTTGCCCTACGAGCAGTATCTAAAACGCTTCCCCGCCTATCTGCAGCAATTGACCATGGAAAGCAATGGCAAACAACTTACCCTGAGCGGCCAAAAAGTGAATTATCAGACCGGCCCCATTTATTGGGGCGAACCTGGCACCAATGGTCAGCATTCGTTTTATCAACTGATCCACCAGGGCACGCGTCTAATTCCTTGCGATTTCATTGCGTTTGTACATTCGCTGGCTCCCCTGGGAGCCCACCATGATATGTTGCTGGCGAACGTATTTGCCCAAACCGAAGCGCTCGCATTTGGCAAAACGGCGGAGGAAGTCAAAGCCGAAGGTACACCCGACTGGCTTGTCCCGCATCGCGTTTTCAGTGGCAATCGCCCGTCGAATACGATTATGGCCGAGCGTTTGACCCCGGAGATTCTGGGAAAACTCGTGGCGCTTTATGAGCACAGCGTCTTTACTCAAGGGATCATCTGGCAGATCGATTCCTTTGATCAGTGGGGCGTAGAATTGGGCAAAGCTCTGGCCCAAAAGATTCTTCCGGAACTTGAGACCGAAGTTCCACCGAAGTTGAAGCACGATAGTTCAACGAATAACCTGATTCGCCGCTATAGAAAGTTGAAACTAAAATAATCAGCGGTTGCGGCGCATCGGCATCAGCACTGATTCGATCCAACTATCGCTCGCGCTTGCTGGGGTCTTTTCCAGTAACGCGAGAAAGGCGAAT
>JAQGOX010000549.1 GCA_028293365.1 Verrucomicrobiales bacterium
ACCCGGTGGAAACAGTCCACATGCCGAAACCGATTTCCGAAACCTTAAGGTTCGTTTTTCTTAATGCCCGATATTTCATGTCTGGCAATTTAACACCTGGGCGGGGTTTGAAAACAATTTTTGTCTAACTACTACCCTACCGCTTCCTTTTATTCCCACGAGATGAAAACGCGAAGGGATGGAAGGAGCGCCAAGTCTAAAAGAAAACTAATAGAAAAAGAAAGGCGGCTTCCAAACACACGGAAAAGCCGCCTTGTATCCAGAATGGCAACACCCCGTAAACCCAAAGCCATTCCGGCTTGTTTCAGGGGTACAGCCCGCGAAACATTGGTGACGAATATGCCATCCTCGAAGAATGGTGCAATGAGGGTCTCCCCGAAAGGCAGGCAGTTGCTTCCACTACTGATCAGGCCTGTCGCACCAAAGAAATCAAATCGCTCGCTTTGAGATTCCGCGATTGCTGCAGGATCTGATTGGTGTAATTGCCCCGCAGACTGCTCCCTTGTGCGGTCATGGATGTGAAGACATCCTGCAACTGACTGCCAGTGAGGGTTCTGCCGCTGGCGTAATAACGTTTTGCCACCTGCCCAAGTGCGTAGGTGCTCGCGAAGGTGATGCCCGATTCGGTGGCCTGACTGGCAAGGCCGCCAATGAATCTCCCGCCCACATGCCGGCTGAGTCCGCCGATTACCTTTCCTAAGAAACCGTCCACTACATGCGAGGTGAGGCCAAAACCGATGGTGGCCAGAAAATCTTTGATATGTCCGCGATCGAGTTCGAATCCGTAGTGTTTGCCGATGCGATAGACCATGCGCATTTGCAATGGAACACTAGCCATTGTGGCCAGGGAATGAGGCATGAGCTCAAGCGCGCCGTTGAGAGTCGCGTAATGGACGATCATTTGATCGATTTCTCCGTCATTGGCGGGAGCAGATCCGATAATTGGCGGCAGCGGTTGACCCGACATGGTGGCGGCTTGATTGAGGATCGGAGCAGGGTCCGCCTCCAGCTTTAAAGCCAGGCGAAGCTTCGCAAGAAACTCGGTTTCATCCTTCGTCAACGACTGATCGGCGTTGCAAACGCAGACGGCCATTTCATAAGCCAGAGTTTTGGAGCGCGGTGAAACCAGACTCGACACAACCTGCTCAAGGGAGACTTTTCCAAGAAGCGCATCCTGGCAAATAGTGGTGAGATCAAGCGTGTCATTGGAAAATCCAGCGACGATACGTTTGATTTGGCCTCTCTCGTTTTCGGTTTGTGTGCCATCTGAAAACGCAGCCATGACACAGACCAAAACGACCGCTTTTTGTTCGGATTCTGAAAGGGTGATCGGTTCCATATTCATGGTCGAAGTATGATGGAATCGACTGTTGTTTCCATTATAAATGAGCGCAGGGTTTGTAAATCGATACGATCCTCACATTGAAATACGAGATTCGGATGGCTGGATCCCTGTGCCTGATTTGAAAGTGATGGACAGAGGTTGCATACCAGCCCCAGGTCAAAGTCACACACTCTACGTCCCGAGTTCCGTTTCCCCAATACTTCCAGATTTAAAGAATCCGACTTGTGCGGCTGGCGGGTTTTGCTTCTATTGGGGCGTGCATCACCGTGATTTTTTAATTGCTACTATCAGTGCGGCGGCAACCATGCTGTTTGCAAAAACTGGCCGGGCTGCGGAATATCAGCCTGCAGTGCCTCGTTTTAAGGTCGAGAATATGGATCGGACGATTGATCCAGCAACCAACTTTTACAAATTTGCCGCGGGAACCTGGCTTCGGAACAATCCGGTTCCCGCCGATAAGTCTCGTTGGGGAGGTTTCGAGGAGTTGCAGGATCGGAACTGGCAACTGATTCACAATATTTTGGACCAGAGCAGCCATGAAGAGGCGCCGGAAAAAACGCCGAAACGGGAAGTGGGAGATTTCTACGCTTCCGCGATGAATACGAATGTTCTGGAGCAACTGGCGTTTAAACCTTTGACGCCAATTTTCAGACGAATCGATCTTCTCAAGTCCGTGGATGAAATGATGGGATACGTCGAGGAGTTGCATGAGCGCGGGATGGATCCGCTCTTTCGCGATTCCGTCGAGCCGGACGAGAAGAATAGCACTGTTTACGCATACAATTTGTCGCAGGGAGGGCTTGGGTTGCCCGACCGCGATTACTATTTGGAGGAAAGTTTTGCCAGCAAGCGGGAACATTATCGGGAGCACATCATCCGGATGTTCGGATTGCTGGGGGAGAAGCGTCTCGAAGCGGCTGGGCACGCCAAGACGATTATCAACCTCGAAACCGCGCTGGCGAAAGCGAGCCGGTCGCGCGTCGATTTGCGGGATCCCAATGCGAATTATAACAAGGTTACGGTTGGGACATTTGAACGAACCCATCGGTCTTCGGGATGGCCGAGCTACTTTTCCGCGACAGGGCTGGCAGATCTGGGTGACGTGATTGTGGGTCAGCCCGAGTTCTTCAACACCCTTGATCAATTGCTGCAATCGAGGCCGCTGGGTGAATGGAGGACTTATTTGCGATGGACAGTCTTGCGCAACGTTGCTCCCTATCTTCACCATGCGGCGGACAAGGAGCATTTCGCTTTTTATGGCACCGAACTAAGCGGCCAACTGGAGCAGGAACCGCGCTGGAGGCGTTCGGCGAAGATGATCGATCGGACCATTGGCGAGGCGCTGGGGCAACTCTACGTTGAAAAATATTTTACTCCTGAGGCGCGCGCGCGCATGGATGAGTTGGTAGGGAATTTGCGGGAAGTGTTCCGCGATCGGCTTTCGAAACTGGACTGGATGTCCGCGGATACCCGGACCAAAGCGCTCGCAAAGTTTGATCGGTTCACGCAGAAGATTGGTTATCCGGACAAGTTCCGTGACTACTCCAAGGTTGAGATTCGGCCCGATGATTTGCTCGGAAATGTGCAACGGGCATCTATTTTTGAATCGCGCAGGGAGATGGTGCGCGTGGGCAAACCGGTCGATAAAACCGAATGGCACATGACCCCCCAGACGGTGAATGCTTATTTCAATCCAGTGCAAAACGAGATCGTTTTTCCCGCGGGCATTTTACAGCCGCCTTTCTTTGACGTGGAAGCCGACGACGCGATCAATTACGGAGCCATTGGGATGGTGATCGGTCATGAGATTACGCATGGCTATGATGATCAGGGCCGGAAGTATGATGCCGAAGGAAACCTGAATGAGTGGTGGTCCGACAAGGATTCCAAAGAATTTGACGCCCGCGCGCAGAAAGTTGTGGACCAGTATAACGCCTATGAAGCGGCGCCCAAGTTGCATGTGAATGGCAAGCTGACACTTGGAGAGAATATAGCAGATCTGGGTGGTGCTTCGATCGCTTATGAAGCCATGGAGCGAGCGCTGGCAAAAGATCCCTCGAAACGAAAATTAATCGATGGTTTCACACCAGAGCAGCGTTTTTTTCTGTCGATTGCGCAGTTGTGGCGGACCAATTGGCGCGATGCAGAATTGCAGCGCCGCATTACGGTCGATCCGCATTCGCCCGGTCAATTTCGAGCGAT